>JABHBC010000154.1 GCA_018674025.1 Flavobacteriaceae bacterium | reverse complement strand
TTTCTTCCAGCCTTAAAGCTATCGTTAACAAATTCAAAATGAGCATTTTTAAATTGTGGCTGCCAAGACTTTAAAGAATTAATATCCACTTCATCTGAACTATTTATTAAACTAACATCAATATGAATTTCATCTACATCTTGATTATTCAATAAATCTTTAGAAATGAATTTCTTCGATATTGAATCTCTATAAATGATTGCGCTAGAACCAAGAATCATACCCTGATTAATAAGTTTTTTAAATGGCTCATCAAAACTTATAAAATCTAAATCATATAAAAATTTAGTCCAAAATCTAGAATATAATAAATGACCTGTAGCATGTTCATTACCACCAATATAAAGGTCAACATTTTTCCAATAAGACAAACCGTCATTTTTTTTCACAGGATTGCTCTCTGAACTAGCAGTATATTTTAAGAAATACCAAGAACTGCCTGCCCAACCAGGCATCGTGTTGAGTTCCAAAGGAAAAATTGTAGTATGATTAATCAATGAATTACTAACAGTTTTATTTAATACTGTATCCCAAGCCCATTCATCGGCCCTACCAAGTGGAGGATCTCCATCTTTCGTTGGTAGATATTTTTCTATTTCAGGAAGTTTCAAAGGCAGATATGCTTCATCAATCATGTAAGGAAGGCCATTTTTATAATATACAGGGAAAGGCTCTCCCCAATATCTTTGTCTAGAAAATATAGCATCTCTTAATCTAAAATTCACCTTTTTCTTTCCAAAACCTTTTTGTTCAATATAGTCAATAGCCTTTTGGTTTGCCTCATTAAATGACAAATCATTAAGAAAGTCACTATCACATAAACTAAATTTTTCTTTATTTGTAAAAGCCTCATTTGAAATATCAATATCCTTGAAAATATTTACAATTTTAATGTCAAATTTTTTAGCAAAATCATAATCTCGTTGATCTCCACATGGGACAGACATAACTGCTCCAGTTCCATAACTAGCCAATACATAATCACCAATCCAAATTTCTATTGGTTTTTTTGTTATTGGGTGTACTGCATAAGCACCTGTAAAAACACCTGAAATTGATTTTACATTAGAAAGTCTGTCTCTCTCACTTTTAGTGCTAACTTCATTGATATAGTTTGTTACCTCATTTAATTTTTCAATTGTAACAATTTTCTTCACTAATTCATGCTCTGGTGCTAAAGTCATAAAACTAACTCCAAAAATTGTGTCGGGCCTAGTTGTAAAAACTTCAATTTTATCGTCAAAATCAACTATATCAAAAAACAAAGAACATCCAGTAGATTTTCCGATCCAATTTTTTTGAGTTTCTTTTATTGAATAACTCCAATCTATTTTGTTTAAATCATTTAACAGCCTATCTGCGTAACATGAAATTCTCATATTCCACTGTCGCATTTTTCTTTTCTCAATTGGAAAACCTCCTCTTTCAGAAACTCCATTAACTATTTCATCATTTGCTAATACAGTTCCTAACTCAGGACACCAATTAACCTCTGAATCTGCTAAATATGCTATTCTATATGAAAGTAGAATTCGTTGTTTTTTATCATTCGAATAATTATTCCACTCTGATGATGTAAAGACTTCAATTTCACTATCATTTTCAACCCTAATATTACTATTTCCCTTTGATGAAAAAATATCGACTAATTTATCAATATGTTTAGCTTTCTGATTATCATAATCATACCAAGAGTTAAACAATTGAATAAAAATCCATTGAGTCCATCTGTAATAATTTGGATCACTTGTTCTTAGTTCTGTTGACCAATCAAAAGAAAATCCTATTTTATCAAGCTGACTTCTATAAGTATTAATATTATTTAAGGTTGTTTTTTTTGGATGTTGTCCAGTCTGAATAGCATATTGCTCAGCGGGCAATCCAAAGCTATCATATCCTTGTGGATGTAAAACATTAAACCCTTTTAATGTTTTATATCTAGAATATACATCTGAGGCAATATAGCCAAGAGGGTGACCAACGTGAAGCCCTGCGCCACTTGGGTATGGAAACATATCCAAACTATAAAATTTTGGTTTTGTGTGATCTATCTTAGACTTATAAGTTTTATTTACAGCCCAATTAGCTTGCCATTTTTTTTCAATTGTTTGAAAATTATATTTCATGAATGATCAAAAGTAGATATGCTAACAAATTTACATTTTCTTGTTATAATAGAAAATCTTTTTAGATATAGATTTAGTTCTTTATTTTTACATTAAATCATTAGTTTAAATGAATAATAACAAATCAAATAGACATAGAATTTTTTCTTCTTACGTTTCTGTAGTTGTAAGTATTTCAATGGTACTGTTTTTATTTGGCATATTATCTTTTACTATAGTAAATATTAAAAATGTTTCTGCAAACTTTAAGGAATCATTGACTATGTCAATTTATTTAAAAGATGAAGCTAAAAGTGTTGATTTAAACCAAATAAAAAACTCATTAATAAGTTCTGAATTTGTGAAAGATTTAAAGTACATTTCAAAAGATGATGCAGTTTCAATTATGAAAACTGAATTTGGAGAAGATTTCATTAACGAACTTGGTTACAATCCATTAATAAATTCATTTGACATTAATCTAAAATCTGAATATGTAGATGGTAAAAAAATTGACAGCATCTCTAATTTATTAGCAAACAATAACAATTTTATCGATGACATTCAATATGACAAAGATTTGGTGAGTATGATGAATGCGAATTTGAAGAAAATTACATTATGGATTTTTCCAACAACTATTATCCTCTTTGTTATTTCAGTGCTAATTATCAATAGTTCAATAAAACTTGCTATTTATTCCAATAGATGGACTATTAAAACAATGCAATTAGTTGGAGCAACAAAAAGGTTCATTCGAAAACCTTTTATCATAAAAAACATTTTCCTAGGCTTATTTAGTTCTATTTTAGCCTCAACCCTACTATATTTCACAATTTTTTACATAGACAAGAAAATTCCTTTTATAGATATGTTTAATAATATCTATATTTTTTATGTTTTTTCATCTATAATAATTTTGGGAGTCTTGATAAGTTGGATAAGCACCTATTTTGCAACTCAAAAACTTTTAAATTTAAATACAGAAAAATTATATAATTAAGAAATGGGAGAAAAAAAAAGAAGAGATAAAAATAATTTTATTTTTAAAAAAAGAAACTATAAAATAATGATTTTAGGGCTGATTATAATTGCCGTTGGATTCATTTTAATGTCTGGTGGAGGAAGTGAAGACCCCAACATCTTTAGTCCTGACATATATAATTTTAGAAGAATAAGACTAGCTCCTACTCTAGTGCTTTTAGGCCTTGGAATACAGATTTATGCTATATTGAGTACCACAGATAAAGAATAGATATGGATATTTTAGAAGCTTTAGTACTTGGTGTAATTCAAGGTTTAACTGAATTCTTGCCAGTTTCGTCAAGTGGTCATTTAGAATTAGTAAAAGTAATTCTAGGGAATAACTCTGCAGCAGATCAAAGCTTGACTTTTACCGTAGTATTACATTTTGCTACAGCGTTAAGCACTATCATTGTTTTCAAAGAAGAGGTTATTGAAATCATTAAAGGGTTATTTCAATTTAAATGGAACACTGAATTTAAATTTTCATTAAAAATTATTATTTCTATGCTTCCAGCAGTAATTATTGGCTTATTTTTTGAAAAAGAGCTTGAATCATTATTCGGGGGGGAAATATTGCTAGTTGGCAGTATGTTATTGTTAACTGCATTATTACTACTGCTTGCAGATAAAGCAAAAAATACAAAAAAAGAAGTTTCTTATTTAGCTGCTGCAATAATTGGTATTTCTCAAGCAATAGCAATGCTCCCAGGGATTTCAAGATCGGGAGCCACAATTTCTACCTCAGTTTTATTAGGTATTGACAGAGCAAGAGCTGCAAAATTTTCATTTCTAATGGTAGTTCCATTAATTTTCGGAAAAATAGGTAAAGATCTTTTAAGTGGTAATTTAGATTTACAGACTTCTGAATTAATACCTGTTTTAGTAGGTTTTCTTGCTGCCTTTATTTCAGGTTTAATAGCATGTAAATGGATGATTTTAATTGTAAAGAAAAGTAAACTTTCTTACTTCTCAATTTACTGCGGTGTTATTGGTTGTATTGCAATTGGTTATTCAATTTTAAATTAATTTTTTAAAAATTAGAGTTAATGAATCTTGAGGATTTTAAAAATGGCCAAGTTTTGCTAATTAATAAACCACTAAATTGGACCTCATTTCAAGTTGTAAACAAAATCAGATGGCTGATTAAAAACAAGTTTGGAATAAAAAAAATTAAAGTTGGTCATGCAGGAACATTAGATCCTCTGGCAACAGGACTACTAATTATTTGTACAGGAAAAATGACTAAGAAAATTTCTAGTTTTCAAAATCAAACAAAAAAATACACTGGGACTTTTCTTATTGGTTCAACAACTCCATCATTCGACCTGGAAACAAAACCAGATAACACTTTTCCAGTAGATCATATAAATAAGGATTTAATCATTAATGCAACCAAAAGTTTTATTGGTAAAATAAAACAAAAACCACCTATTTATTCTGCAATAAAAAAAGATGGCAAAAGACTATATGAGTCTGCAAGAATAGGAGAAAATATTGAAATAAATGATCGTGATATTGAAATATTAAATTTTAATATTTCAAGAATTAATATGCCACACATTGATTTTGAAGTAGAATGCAGTAAAGGAACTTATATTAGAGCTTTAGCAAACGATTTTGGGAAAAAATTAAATTCCGGGGCTACATTATATAAGTTAAATAGGACTAAAATTGGTGAATACTCAGTAAATAAATCAATATCAATTGAAGAATTTACAGAGAATATAAGCTAAAAAATAACTTCATCTGATTCTAAGTCTAAATCTTTGGTGTATGGAATTTTTTCTAAAATTGTCTTTATAGCTTGAGTTCTTGCGTTAACTTTTCTATTAGCTTCAATTATATTCCAAGGGGCATTAATTGTATTTGTCTTTAAAAACATTTGATCTTTATAAAAAGTATACTTATCCCACAATTCTTGAGCATTACTATCAACACTACTAAATTTCCATTTTTTTAATGGACTATTTTTAATTTCATTAAACCTCTTTAATTGCTCATCTTTAGAGATAGAAAAATAAAATTTAATAAGATATGTATTTGAATCTGTAATCATTTTTTCAAAATCATTGACTTGACTCATAAAGGATAAGTAATCACTATCACTGCAAAAAACATTTACTGGTTCCACTACTGCTCTATTATACCAACTTCTATCAAAAAAAACCATATTTCCTTTACTTGGAAAATGGTTTACATATCTCTGAAAATACCAGCGACTTCTTTCATTTTCTGTAGGCTTAGGTAGGGCAACAACTTTAATTTTTCTTGGATTCAAATGTTCAATAGTTCTTCTTATTGCACCACCCTTACCGGCTGAATCTCTTCCTTCAAATATTATAATTACTTTTTTATCATTATCCAAAACCCATTTTTGAAGTTTAATTAATTCAACCTGAAGCCTTTTCAAGTTAGTTTCGTATTTAACATACCTCAGAGTTTTAGCAATAGTTGCACTTTTTTGGGTTAAAAGGTAAACCAAGGCTTTTTTTGAGCTCAACAATTTTAAATCTCTTAATGAGTACTTATTCATTTTTTTAAATTATTACTTGAAAATTCAAATAATGATAATACATATTTAATTGACTCTAATCTTGAGCTTTTTTTACTATCACTTTTTATGATTTTCCAAGGATTTCCAGCTGTGTTTGTTTTGTCAAGCATTTTGTTTTTATAATCAGTATAAACATCCCACTTTTTTTGCCCTTCTTTATCTACAATACTAAATTTCCACCTTTTTAAAGGGTCTGATAATCTGCTATTAAATCGATTTTTTTGAGTTTTTTTAGTAATTGAAAACCAAAATTTAATTAAAATTATATTTTCTTGAGTAATCATCTTTTCAAAATCGTTTACTTGATTCATGAAAATATTATATTCATTATCAGTGCAAAATCCCATAACTGGTTCTACAATTGCTCGATTATACCAACTTCTATCAAAAAATACTATTTCTCCATTATTTGGCAACTCTTTGATATATCTCTGAAAATACCATTGGCCTTTTTCTTTTGTTGTTGGTTTTGCTAAAGCTACCACTCGAGTTGTTCTAGGATTTAGGTGCTGTGTAAATCTTTTAATTGCACCTCCTTTACCAGCTGCATCTCTGCCTTCAAAGACTATACAGACTTTTTTATTATTCTTTTGAATCCAGTTTTGAAGATCTACTAATGATGATTGTAGTTCAAGGAGTTCCTTGTTATAGCTGACAGTACGTATAATTGAATTGTACTTTTTTTTTGAAAATCTATCTTTAAGTATTTCTAAAAAATTAATTTTATCTAAATAAGTTGAGATCTCGCTAGTTTTAAGCATAAATTAAAATTTAAATATGATTAAACTTGAAATAAAAACTAGTAATCCTACAAGCATAATAATAAGCGTATAAGGTAAAATTTCTTTAGCTTTTAATTTTGTAATTGCCAATAATGGTAAAGCCCAAAATGGCTGTAACATATTAGTTAATTGGTCTCCATAAGCCAAAGCCATTACAACTTTCTGAATTGGCACATTTAACTCAGTCGCAGCTGCAATTACTACAGGACCTTGTATAACCCATTGCCCTCCACCACTAGGAACAAATACGTTTACAATAGCAGCACTAAAAAAAGTAAATATAGGAAGTGTAAATTCATTTGAAATAGAAATAAAAAAATCAGATACATAAACAATCAGTCCTGACTCTTTCATAATTCCCATAATTCCAAAATACAGGGGAAATTGAATTAATATTCCTGACGCGCCATTAATAGACTCTTGTAAAGCATTAAGAAATGATTTAAAATTTGAATGCAATAAAATTGAAAGACCTAACATAAAAAAATTAAGACTATTTGGTGTAATTTTAAAACTAATTAGCTCTTCTGAATATTGATAAAAGAAAGCAGTAAGTAAAATTAATCCAAATAGTGTTGAAAATATTCTTGAGCTTTCAAGCCTATTTTTACCAATATCCGCTTGAACATCATTAATTATTATATTTTCTTTTGATAATGCAGTATTTTGAGGAAATGAATTTTTTGAAAGAAAATAGAAAGTAATTGGAACCAAGATTAGTAGAACTAAGAAAGTGATTAAATTTGCTGAACTTAAAACTGTTAAATCGAAATTTAAACTGGTTGGGAGATCGCTATATAAATAAGAATCATTTCTAGAAGACATAAGACTAGACAAATGATTGTCTTCAGCAACTTTAATAGGAGCTGACCCACTTATTCCGGAATGCCATATCATAAGCCCTACATATCCAGCTGCACCAACTAATGGATAATTTAATTTTATATTATTTTTAATAGAATAATCTCCTATTTTTCTTGCTAAAATAGCTCCAAAAATAAGCCCCAAACCCCAATTAAAAAATGCGACCAACATTACTGAAACACTAACAATAATTACTGCTTTTTCAGTGCTATTAGCCTTTTTTGCTATTACTAATATTAATCTGCTAACAGGAGAACTTAAAACTAATATATTTCCTAAAACTAGTATTAGTATCATTTGATAAGCAAATACCAATAAATCATTATTCCAAATACCTTTTTCCCAAGAGGATAAAATTTCTAAAAAAGATAGAGAAGAATTTGAATCAACAAAATTTGAAAATATAAGAGCAAGAATAATTGTAGTAAAAGTCAGAATTACTGCTATTATAAAAGGAGAAGGTAAAAACCTTTTAAAAATATTTTCAATGAATTTTGTTAAATACATGTGTTAAAATGGTAAATCATCATGTTCATCGTCTTTTACATCATTGGTAGTTTCAAATGATTGAAGTGGAGCTGCAGGAGGTAATTGACTTGAATCAACTTGATCACTTAATTTTTCAATACGCCAGCCCTGTATAGAGTTAAAATATTTAATCTCACCTTTTGGGTTTTTCCATTCTCTTCCTCTGATGTTTATACTGATTTTAACATCATTACCTACCTCATAATTATTTAAAAGATCTACTTTATCTTGTACAAACTCGGTCATTATTGTTTGTGGGTATTGTTCATTAGTCGTAATAACTATTTCTCTTTTTTTGAAACTATCAGTAATAGCTTGAGTATTACCAATCATTTTAATTTTTCCTTGTAATTCCATGTTAATTATTAAATTTGTTAATTATTTTTTTGATTGTCTAAAATAAAGATTTCTAATCATTTATGTGTTATTATAGTTTGATATAATTAGATTATATTTATTTAATAAATTATTTTACGAGCTTAATTTTGAACAAAAAAAACAATATATCTAGCTGGATTTTAGTTTCCTTATCCTTGATAATTATTTCTGTTATTTTATGGAATACTTTTCTGTTTTTTCAAAAATTTAAAACAGAAGAAAGATCTAAAATGCAAATATGGTCATTGGCTCAAGCTGAATTAACCAAATCTTTAGATGATGATAATATTTCTAATCTTACTCTGGAGGTATTAAAAAATAACTCTACAACTCCAATGATAAAGGTTAATAAAAATGGAGAAATAGAGTTTAATAATATTGCTAATCTAAAAATTGATGATTCTACCAAAATTAATAAACTTATAAGAAAATTTAAAAACGAAAACACTCCAATCAAAATTTATTATGATAATAAAGTTATAGAAACATTATACTATGGGAATTCTGATGTTATAAATAAGTTAAAGTATTATCCATTAGCTCTAATCTTAATAATATTATTATTTATTTCTTTAATTTACTTTTATTATAAGAGCTCTAAAATTGCTACACTTAATATGCTTTGGACTGGAATGGCAAAAGAAACAGCTCATCAAATTGGCACCCCATTAACATCGTTGATGGGGTGGATAGAGATCTTGAAAAGTAAAAAGGTAGACTCAAATTATTTAATTGAGATTGAAAAGGATATTGATAGATTAAATATTATAAGTGAAAGATTTAATAAAATTGGCTCTAAACCCATATTATTAAAAACCAACCTTACAAAACTAACTAGAGATTCACTAGATTATTTAATGACAAGGGTGTCCGACAGAGTAAATATTGAATTTAAATTCCCTAAAAAGCAATTATACTGTCAAATCAATAAACAACTTTATAGCTGGACAATTGAAAATATTATAAAAAATAGTATTGATGCAATTAAAGGTGATGGAGATATACTAGTTAAACTTAGTGAACAAAAGAATGTAATAGTACTTACAATTACTGATAATGGAACTGGAATAAAGAAAAGTCAATTTAAAAAAATATTTAATCCCGGATTCACAAGTAAAAAGAGAGGCTGGGGTCTTGGATTATCATTATCTAAAAGAATAATAGAAGATTATCACAGTGGAAAAATATTTGTAAAATATTCAGAATTAAACGTCAAAACTATTATTCAAATTGAATTTGACAAAGTATAAACACTATTTATTTCTTTTGCTAATGAATCAAATTTATTGTGATTTAATTTGATTTTTTTTATAAACTGCATGTCCTCCATATTAGAGATTGGTATAAGATGGACGTGAACATGTGGTACTTCTAGACCGATTAATGACATCCCTATTCTTTTACAAGTTACTACTTGTTTGATTGCGAGTGCTACATTTCTTGAAAATGACATTAATTTATCGTATGATTTTTTTTCTAGATCCAAAAAATTATCAACCTCAATTTTAGGAACACAAAGTGTATGACCTAATGAATTTGGATTAATATCTAAAAAGGCGATAAAGTCCTGATTTTCTGCAATTTTATAGCAAGGAATTTCTTTAGATATTATTTTAGAAAAAACAGATGCCATTATCGAGAAATATCAGTAATAATGAATTTAATAGTTCCGTTAGGAACTTTAATTTCTGCTATGTCACCCAATGATTTACCTAATAAACCTTTACCAATAGGAGAGTTAACAGAAAGTTTTCCAGCTGATAAATCTGCCTCACCATCTGCCACTAAAGTGTATGACATTTCCATGCCATTTGACTTATTTTTAATCTTGACCTTAGATAAAACCAATACTTTAGAATTATCTAACTGAGATTCGTCAATTACTCTAGCTCCTGATAAAGTTTCTTCAAGTTTAGAAATTTTCATTTCTAACATACCTTGAGCTTCTTTAGCAGCATCATATTCTGCATTTTCACTCAAATCTCCTTTATCTCTTGCTTCTGCAATAGCATTTGAGGCTTTTGGTCTTTCAATATCCTTTAATTGACTCAATTCGTCTCTTAATTTCTTTAAGCCTTCTTTTGTATAATATGAAATACTACTCATTACTTTATAATTAATTAAACCATGTTATATATATACAAAAAATCCCGTTCTCACGAGATATAAAATCAAATATACAAAATATTTAAATGAAAAATATTTTTGTTGTAATTTCACTAAATGAAAAAAACATCAATCATTTTAGCATTTGTTGTATTTACGATATTTACATGCAAAAAAGATGAAATTTCATCTAACTGCAGATATTTGGCAAATATTGAAGTTAATTATGAAATCAACCTGAATCTACCACAGTATAACCAGTTAAATTTTATTAGTAATTCAGTATATATTCCTAATATTGGAAATGGAGGTGTAATAGTAACTAATTCTGGAACTGGATTTTTAGCATGGGATGCAAGCGATCCTAACCGAATACCCACTAGTTGTTCAACAATGACTATAAATGGATTAGAATGTATTAGTAATTGCCCTGACGAAAACTCTTACAGTCTTATCACAGGACAATCTTTAACAGTAGCTCTGGAGTGCGGTATGAAAGCTTACAGAGTTGAAATAAATGGCAGCAATCTTTTTATATCTAATTTTTGAATTATAATTTAAATTTTAATCCAAGCAAATAGTTTCTAGTAGCTTGTGGATAGTATCCCGTCCCTTCAATTGTTGCTATAGCATTAGGATCACTCCAATTATCATCATATGTATAATAATATCCATTGGAAACATATTTAGTTCCAAACAAATTACTAACAAGCGCTGACAATACTATTTCAGAAAAGAAAAAAGTATTTTTAAAATCATAGTTAAAATTAAAATCAAGAACAGAGTAAGCATCTAGTTTTGAAAATGCAGATTCAGTATTACTCATATATTGCTCACCAACATACTTATTTAATATAGAAACCACAATATTTTCTTTAATAGGGTACGATAAATTTACCGATGAAACTATTTCTGGTGAGAAAGATATATTAGTTTTTCCAAGGTTTACTAATTCTCCGTTTAGTGATGTTACAAAGTTTTTATTTTTATTATCACTAAAAGCTGAATTAGCTTTAATAGAAATTTTATCAGATAAATTAAAAGCGGTTTCAATTTCTAAACCCATTCGATAGCTTTCTCCACTGTTTTGTCTAATCGGAGATCCCACATCATCAATAGACCCAGTTAAAACAAGCTGATTTTTATATCGCATCATATAAAAATTAGTAGTTACATTAAGTTTTTTCTTAGTAAGATTCCAACCAAATTCAAAATCATTTAATTGTTCTGATCTTATATTAGGGTTACTTTCATAATCACTCCTTGTAGGTTCACGATTTGATCTTGCAAATGAAAAGTATAGATTATTATGATTATTAAACAGATAATTTATTCCTCCCTTAGGGTTAAAGAAATTATACTTTTTGTTTATTATAAAATTAGCAATATCATCTGTACTTCCTGATGTTTTATAATTTATATTCCTAAATTGAATATCCCCATATAATGATAGTTTAGAATTTAACTGAAAAGTCGTTTTAATATAATTACTAAAATCTTTTTTTATTCCCTTACCATCATAAAAACGATCATATATTTGGATCCCAGCTGTGTTTTGAGCCCAAATTACTTTTCCAAAATGATCTCCATCGTACTCGCTGTATGATGAACCAAAATTCATGTTAACTTTATTATTTTGATAATTTAAAGAATAGTTTCCAACTATAAATTGATTATCTAACCACTTTCTTGTTACAAAATCTTGATTATCATTTTCTTTATATTGCTCATAATAACCAAGACCATTAGTTAAATTAAATGATAAATTAGAAGTTAGTCTTGAGTTTATAATTTGACTCCAATGTATTTGGTAGTGATCTTGTTTATAATTATCAACTTCATTGTCGTAAAATTGAATATCACCAGACTGATCAATATACATTCCAGAAGGATTATATGTTCTATCACTTTGAAGTGTTTCTTCGTCAATTCCATTCCAAGCTTGATAAGTTATTTCATGGCCACCAAAACTTAAAGCCTTAATTAACGTGTTTTCTTTTTTGTAATTTACTTGTAAAAAATAGGATTTTAAATCAGAACTAGATCTATCAATATATCCGTCAGAATCTATCTTAGAAAGTCTACCTGAAAATTCAAAATAATCATTAAGTATACCTGTACTAAATTTAAAGGTGTTTTTAGTAGTATTGTAACTACCGATGGAGTTAGAGTTTTCAAAGTAAGGAGTTTTTGAAATTAAATTTGTTAGTATATTAATACTAGCTCCAAAGGCACTAGAACCGTTTGTGGATGTTCCTACTCCTCGTTGCAACTGAAGATTTTCAATTGACGATGCAAAATCAGGCAAATCTACCCAAAAAGTACCCAAAGATTCAGCATCGTTATATGGAATTCCATTTATTGTTATATTAGTTGATTGTGCATTTATTCCTCTAATTCTAATTCCTGTATACCCTACTCCTGCTCCTGCATCAGAAGTAGTAACAACTGAAGTTAAATAATTAAGTAAAATAGGTAAATCTTGTCCAAGATTCTTTTTACCCAACTCATCCTTTGAAACATTTGTAAAAGCTATTGGTGCATTTTGTTTCACTCGAATAGAAGAAATGATAACTTCTTCTAAATTTTGTATCCTGGTTGTATCTTGTTTTATTTCCTGAGAAAAGAGTGAAAATGTGAAAATAAATAAAAAGTAAAATAAAAGATTTTTCATATGATAAGTTTTATCAAATAAAAAGGGGTCAATTATTTTTATATAATTAATGGTTTGTTACAAATTCCTAAACAGCATTATCTGTTCTAGGTTCAATGGGTATAATCTCA
Source organism: Flavobacteriaceae bacterium (assembly GCA_018674025.1). GTDB lineage: Bacteria > Bacteroidota > Bacteroidia > Flavobacteriales > Flavobacteriaceae > SGZJ01. Next base: position 3,030 of record JABHBC010000154.1, on the reverse strand, counting down.
GCATTGAAGCACCCCTTTTGAGACATGACAAATGTATTGAGTAATTTTTTTCTAAAAAAATTATTTAGGGTTATTTATAATTAATTTATCAATTAATTTAATAGCTTCTTTTAATCTGGTTTCCTTATTTCCTTTTAATATAACATAAGGTTTATTGTGTTTTTTTAATTCAGATTCAAAAGCATTAAACATCTCTTCTCTTTGTTTTGGTTTATCTCTTAAATCGTCTGCCTCCCATGGAATATCTATGTAAGTAAGTAAGTAAAGGTCATAAGAATTTTCAATTGCATATTTTTCAAGAATTGGGTCACAGCTACCAATGTAATAAGCCTCAGAATATACTTTAGTCTCTAATAAATCTGTATCACAAATTAAAACCTTATTAGCTTTAGATGCTAATTCATTCTCCAACTTAATTTGTCCTCTTGCAATCGGAATTAAATCAGATGGTTCACAAGTCTTTCTTTCATTGTTCCACTTATTTTGTAAGTATTGTCTCGCAAACTCTCTAACCCAAACCGAGTTATAATGTCTAGCTAATTGTCTTGAGAGAGTAGTTTTTCCTGTTGACTCCGGCCCAAATAAGACAACTTTAATACAATTTGATTTTACTTGACTAAGCTCTTTTTCCATTGATTATATCCTTGAATTGCTAAAATTGTGAAAATTAAATATTGCAGAGATAACATCCCTAATCCTCTGTAAGCATACAAAGGTATTGTAATTAAATCACCAACTATCCAAAAAATCCAACTTTCTATTTTTTTATTAGCCATAAACCACATAGCCACAAAAAATATCCCAGATGTGAAGATATCTATATAATTTTCTAAATAAATAGTTGAGCTATTTATTAAATAAACAGAATACGTTATAATTATTGTAATTAAAAAAAATAAGCTAGCAATTAGTCTTTCTCTATAATTTGTATATGTAATTGTAATTCTGGTATTATCATCTTTATATCTTGTCCAGTTCCACCATCCAAAAATACTCATCGATGAATAATAAATATTCATCATCATATCACCAAAATATTCAGCTTTATATAAAATATAAACAGTAATAACTGTGCAAATAATCCCTGTAGGATAAACCAAAATATTCTCTTTTTTGGCATAAACAACACTAATGATTCCAAATAAGACTGCAATCATTTCAAGAAATATCATAATATATGATGTGTTTGAGTAAGATTCTATAAAAAAATTAATTACGCTGTCCATTATTTATTTTGGATTAAATATACTAGCTTATAATCTTCAAAAGTATGAAGGTAAGACTTAAAAGAAAGTATAATTCTATTAAATTTTAGCCACGAAATTACTGAGCTATCTTGTAGATTAAATGGGGTGACAATACAATTATTTTTGAAAATAAAAGGTAATTTTTCGTTTGATATTTTATAAATACATTCTTTAATACACCAAATTAATGTAAGTCTTTCTACTTCGTTATTTAAATTCCCAAGAAATGAGTATTCATAATCAATAAACTTATCAGAAACTTTAGCTATCTTATCTCTTACTTTTTCAATATCAATTGAAACATTAAAGTCACTAATAATAATTGATGAAAATAATTTGGAGTGACTTATTGAAATATTCTGTTTGTTTGACAACATTGGTTTGCCATTTTCATCGTAGTAAAGATCATTGTCAGAAAATCCAAATTCATTTAAAAGATGTCTAATACTTAAAATTTCACGTTTTCCAACATCGCTTTGAACTTTGTTTAATTTTTCAATAGTGTTTTTACTTAAATCAATTGATGAAAGTAATTCCTGGTAGCTTTCTGAAATCTTCCACACTTTGACTCTAGTAAAAGAATTAGGGATGTAACTTTTATAAATTGGCATCTGATTACAAAAACTTATTATGTCTAATTTTCAATCTTAATCAACAAAGCAATAAATATACAATTTTGATCATAAAAAATATTAAATACTTCCCTTCTCAAACTTAATTAGTGTAATTACTAAACAAAAAACCCTTTCTAAATTAGAAAGGGTTTATTTGATAATTTTAAAAAAGTAATTTGTTAGGATTCAAATGGTACTATTGAAACAAAAGATTTGTTATTTTTCTTTTTATCGAACTTTACAATACCATCAACTTTAGCATGTAAAGTATGATCTTTACCAGCATAAACATTTTCACCTGGATTGTGAACAGTACCTCTTTGTCTAACAAGAATGTTCCCTGCTATTGCAGCTTGACCACCAAATATCTTAACTCCTAAACGTTTCGATTCTGATTCTCTACCGTTTTTAGAACTACCTACTCCTTTTTTATGTGCCATGATTAATAAATTTTAATATTCTAACTAAGTGCTTTAATTAAATCGTCTTTTTTCATTGAAGAGATTCCTTTAACACCTTTATTTTTTGCCATATCTTTTAATGCAGCAACAGTTAATTTTGATAAATCTACATTTTCTTTTTCAGTAGTTTTAGATTTTTCGACCTTTTTTGCTGGCTTAGCATCAGCTTTTACAGACTTCTCAACTTTTTTTGTTTTTTTAGCTCCTGAAGCTAAAATATTTTCAACCTGAATTTCAGTTAGTGCTTGTCTGTGACCATTTTTAACTCTATAACCTTTTCTTCTTTTTTTCTTAAAAACAATAACTTTATTGCCTTTGAAATGTTTTAAGACTTTAACTCCTACTTGAGCTCCGTCTATAGCTGGGGCGCCTACTGATATTTTATCACCGTTTGCAAGTAAAAGAACGTTATCAAATGTGACTTTGCTACCTTCTTTACTATCTAAACGATGAACAAATAATTTTTGGTCTTTTTCAACTTTAAATTGTTGCCCTGCTATCTCTACAATTGCGTACATAGCTTAATATTTAATATTATTTTTTTTGTTTAAAAACGAGTGCAAATATAAAGTTTATATATTAACCAACAAATGTTTTTAACTAAAACTAATTACACTAATTAACAAGGATTATGTAGTGAGTCAATTATTTAAATTGAAGTTGAAATCTAGTTTTATAATAAATTTTGTAGTTTTGCTCTCCCCAATT
>JABHBC010000153.1 GCA_018674025.1 Flavobacteriaceae bacterium | reverse complement strand
TTTTGAAAGCTCGTAAATGAATGGTGTGAATCGTCAACTCCTCCAAAACAATCTACATATCTATGATTAATATTGGCAAAAAAGTTCACTAGGTAGTCTTTAGGTAATATACAATCAGAATCTAATATTATAAAATAGTTCCCCTTAGCTTTTTTCATTCCAAAATTTCTTGAATCTCCTGGGCCAGTATTATTTTTTTTGAAGTAAGAAATATTCAAATCATTGCTATACTTAGAAATAATATTTTCAGAACAATCATTAGATCCATCTTCAATTATGACAATCTCAAAATTATAATTTCCTTCTAAGTTATTAAAGCTGTATAGTAACTCATTAATTTCTTCAGGTCGATTGTAAACAGGTATTATAAAAGAAACATTAATAATTGCCATATAACAAATGTAGGAAAAGGATAAAGAAAAAAACTACATTATTCTGTTATTGAATCCATTACAGAATCACTAACTCCCATGTTACTAAAACCACCATCATTATATAAATTTTGCAATGTAACTCTTTTAGTTAAATCACTAAAAAGTGTAACAGTATAGTTTGCACAATCTAAAGCAGTTGCATTTCCTAATGGTGACATTCTTTCTGCGTAATTAATAAAACCATCAAATCCTTTAACTCCACTTCCGGCTGTAGTAGGGGTCGGAGATTGTGAAATAGTATTGACTCTAACTTTTTTATCCTTTCCGAAGAAATAGCCAAAACTACGAGCTATACTTTCTAAGAAAGCTTTATTATCAGCCATATCATTGTAATCCGGGAAAACCCTCTGAGCTGCCATATAGGTTAATGCTACTATACTACCCCATTCATTCATAGCATCAGCTTTGTAAAGAGTTTGCATAACCTTGTGAAATGACATTGCTGATACATCAGTTCCCTTTTGAGTCCAATCGTATTTTTGGTCAGTATAGTGTCTTCCTTTTCTTACATTAATTGACATACCTATTGAATGTAAAACAAAATCAAGTTTACCTCCTAATATCTTAGTAGACTCTGAAATCAAATGCTCTAAATCTTCAATTGAAGTAGCATCTGCTGCAATAACTTTTGAACCTGTTTTTTTAGCTAATTTATCAATCTCTCCCATTCTCATCGCTACCGGTGCATTTGACAAAACAAAAGTACCACCCTCCTCATGCACTCTTTCTGCAGTTTTCCAAGCAATTGAATTATGATCCAATGCTCCAAAGATTATTCCTTTTTTACCTTTTAAAAGATTGTGTGACATATTATATTTTTTTTACAAATATAAGATTAATTGAGTAATTGTTTAGCGTGTGCAACAGCAGATGAAGAAATATTATCTCCTTCTAACATTTTGGCAATTTCAACTATTCTATCTTGATTGTTTAATTTAATTAAATTTGTTGTGGTTGAATTATCCAATTCTGTTTTATAAACTTTAAAATGAGACTCTCCTTTGGCAGCAATCTGAGGTAAATGAGTTATTGTAAATATTTGCATCCTAGAGCTCATTTCTTTCATAATAACACCAATCTTGTTAGAAATTTCACCTGAAACACCTGTATCAATTTCGTCAAACATTAATGTGGGTAGTTTTCTATAGTTGGCAATAATAGATTTAATTGCTAACATAATTCTAGATATTTCTCCACCAGATGCAGATTGTTTTAGGAGTTTAAAATCAGAACCTTTATTTGCACTAAATTTAAATTCTAAGTTATCAAAACCATTACTCAAAAACTTATCTTGAGAATTAATTTCAATTAAAAACTCAGCGCTTTTCATTCCTAAGTCATTTACTATTTCTTGTAAACTAATAACTAATTTAGGAATAGCATTTAGTCTATTGAAAGAAAGTGTTTTAGCTAAATCCAACAAAACTATTTTTAACTTCGAAATCTTAAGACTCAATAAAGATATTTCACTGTCAATATTATTAGATTTAGAAACCTTATTAATCAAATCCAATTGAACTTCGATTAAATCTTCAATATTGTCAACCGAGTGTTTTCTTAAAACATTATTCACATTAGATAGCAAATCGCTGATTTCAGATAATTTTCTAGGGTTATTAGTAAGGTTATCATTATGTTTCTCTAAATCTGAAGAAACATCATCTAAATCAATATAAATAGAGTTAATTCTATCGTACAGACTTAAGAAAGTATTTGATTTGGTAGACAATTTCTTTAAACTGTTCTTTAGATTATTGACTAGCGAAATTATTCCATATTCATTATTATTGAGGAGTGAAATACTATGATTTAAATCTATTTTTATGTCCTCAAAATTAGATAAATCTTTATGAGAATTTTCTAAGTCATTTAAGTTAATATTAGAGATATTTAGTCCATTAATTTCTTCTAATAAATGATTGTTGTAATCAAAAGCTTTTGATAGTTCTGATTTAGTGTGTTTGAGAGAACTTAATTGCGCTAAAAGAGTCTTATATTCAAATAATTTAAGTTTATACTCTCTAAGTATTTTTGAATTATTTGCTACAGAGTCAATGACATCAAATTGAAAATCAACATTTACCAAATCTAGATTTTGATGTTGCGAATGAATATCAATAATATATTTACTTATTGCTGTTAGTTGGTTTAAAACAACAGGTGAATCATTTACAAAAGCTCTAGATTTTCCTGATGGTAAAATTTCTCTTCTTATTATTGTGTCTGTATCGTAATCAAGATTATTTTCAGAAAATATTTTTTTTAAATTATAGTTTGCTAAATCAAATGTAGCTTCAACTATGCATTTTTTATTTAAATTATTAATAGATGAACTATCAGATCTTTTACCTAACACAAGTGACAATGCATTTATTAAAATTGATTTACCTGCACCTGTTTCTCCAGTTATGATTGTTAAACCATTATTAAAATCTACATTTAAATCTTCAATTAAAGCGTAATTTTTTATAGATAGATTTTTTAACACAGGGAATAATTATTAAATAAAGTTAATTAAAATTTTATCTTTCTCCATTTATTGGAGTGCATTGGAGCTAGTTTGGCCAATGTTGAAGATAGATTAGTTATTTCGACACTAGGTCCATCACTAAAGATATCTTGTATTTCATCAGATTTAGCATCAAAAAACACTTTCAAAATATAAGAATTAGGTCTTCTACTATTCATTTTTTCAAGAGAGATAATAGATTTACTAATGTTTGATTTTGATTTTTTAGCATCATCATACATTTTATCTAATCCATTTAAATGATAATTATATAAAACATTGCTAAATTCCTTAAATGTTGGAGATAAGATATTATCAATTAAATAATATCTGTTTTGACGTCCGTCTTTAGCATTCCACCCAATGTAGTTCGAACTACTAGAATAATCTAAAATATTTCTAGCCTGCTGGTAATGTCTTTTGCCTGAATTTAGCTCAAAAGTATCAGAGTCAATTCCTAAAATTATATAAACATGGAAAGAAAGAACAGAAATTAAATTTGATTCAAACTGACTTGGGTTAAATACAAAATTTTGATATTCCTGGTATTGAAATGAAAAATCTTTATCTATATAATTATAAACAGAAGATTCATAAGAAGAATTAAAAATAGGTCTAGAAGATTGAATTTGTATTGTTCCCTGAAAAATATTATTTTCATAATTACTGATGTTTATGACCATCGAGCAATTTATTCTTTGCTTAGAAGAATAAAAATTTTTAGTCCAATTTGTATTATTTATAAAGTCAGATATTTGAGTTTCTAAAGTCTTAAATATTTGAAGGTTTTCATCCCCAGTTTGAGTTGCGTTAACAACTACGTTACAATTGAGCTCTTGTCCAAAAGAAATGTAAGTGAATATTATAAATATGTATGAAAATATTTTATTCATTTATTAATTCAATTATATTATTAACGATATCTAAGGAAACAGATTTCTTATCTTTTAACGGAAAATTAATACTTTTATTTCCTTTAGAAATAATAGTAATCTTGTTTGTATCTACACTAAAACCAGCACCTTCATCATTTAAAGAATTTAAAACTATTAAATCTAAATTTTTATTTTTCAACTTAAGCTTAGCATTTTCAATTTCATTTTCGGTTTCCAAAGCAAAACCAATTAAAAGTTGATTGTTTTTATGTTCACCTAGGTAAGATAAAATATCTTTTGTGTTTTCAACTTCAATCAAAAGAGATTGATTTGACTTTTTAATCTTGTTACTGGAAATTATTTTTGGTTTAAAATCTGCTACTGCCGCTGACATTATAACCACATCAGTACTATTATATTTAGCAATAACTTTTTCATACATTTCATCTGAGGAAGTTATAAGCGTAAGATCGATGGATGAATCTGAAAGTTTTTGATTTGTTGGTCCACTAATAAGAAAGACTTTGGCACCTAATTTTGAAGCCGTTTCTGCTAATGCAAAACCCATTTTTCCGCTAGAATGGTTTCCAATAAATCGAACAGGGTCTATCGATTCAAAAGTAGGACCAGCTGTTATTAAAAAAGTTTTACCATGCAAGGGTAATTGTTCAGAGAAATTTGTTTCAATAAAACTAATAATATCCTCAGGCTCTGCCATTCTACCTTCTCCAACTAAACCACTAGCTAATTCACCAAATGCTGGAGGTATTAAAAAATTACCATAAGAAACTAGTTTGGAAATTGATAACTGAGTTGAATCGTGCTTATACATATCTAAATCCATAGCAGGGGCAAAAAACACTTTACATTTTGCAGATAAGTATGTAGCAATTAAAAGGTTGTCACAATTACCATTAGACATTTTAGACATTGTATTAGCAGTAGCAGGACAAATTATGAATAAATCAGCCCATACCCCCAGTTCAACATGGTTATTCCACAATTCATCGTCTTCATCAGTTGTAAAAGAAGATAAAACTGGATTCTTAGATAATGTTGATAATGTTAATGGAGTAACAAATTCTTTGGCAGCTGGAGTCATAACAACTTTAACTTGACAACCAGACTTAATAAAAAGTCTAACCAAATTAGCTGTTTTATAAGCGGCTATACCGGCAGTAATACCTAGTAAAACTTTCTTTCCGCTTAAAACTGACATTAGATTATTTTTCTAAAGTTTCCTCTGAGCTGTTTCTGTGATAAATTTTATCTTCAAGCCACTCTTGAATAGCTAAAGCATGGGGCTTAGGTAGTCTTTCATAAAATTTAGAAACCTCGATCTGCTCTTTATTTTCAAAAATTTCTTCTAAGCTGTCATTATAAGTTGCAAATTCTTCTAATTTATCTATTAATTCAGTTCTAATATCAGAATTAATTTGTTCAGATCTTTTAGAGATAATTGAAATGGCTTCATAGATGTTATCTGTTGACTTATCAATAATATTTCTATCGTAAGTCTCTGTGTTTACTGGTGCTTTTACTTTTTTTAAATCCATTATATTTTTCTAAGTTGTTTGTAACTGCTTTAATTCGTTAAATTTTATGTTTAAATCTTCTGTATATTCAGAGCTATCATAATACTTCATAAAAGAATTATAATATCCCATTGCATCCTTAATTCTATCTTGCATCTTGTAATCAACACTGTTTATTGCTAATTTGTATGCTGAATCGAATTTAAAATACAAAACTTTCTCTCTTAATGTTGAACCTGGAAATTCGACTATAAAATTGTCAAATGATTTAATTGCAGATTCGTGATCATTTAGGGTGTTATATTGTAAAGCTTTACTGTATGATTTAAATTCTAATTTGTAATCTAATTCGAATATTAACTCATTAACTTCTGTAATGTATTCAGAATCTGGGAATGTATTTATAAATAATTGTAATTTATCAATAGCAACTTTTGTATCCGTTTGATCTTTTGAAAAAATTGGAGACATAAAATAATAGCTTTTTGCAGCTAAAAATGCTATCTCTTCATTTTTCTCACTATTTGGATAGGTATTTACAAATTTTTCCATTCTATAATTAGAGGTATAGAAATCCTTTGTTTCATAAAAACACATGGCATGCATGTACATTAATTTTTGTGCTTGAGGTTTTCCTCTATATTTGGGAACAATTTGCTCAAATAAACGATTTGCTTTAGTGAATTTTCCTTCATCAAATAATGAAGTTCCTAATGCAAATTTTGTAGCAATATCATCACCATTTATAGCTTTTTGGTATTCACCACAAGATAAAAATGTTAGTAATATTAAAAATGTAATTATAGCTCTTTTCATAATTATGATCAATTTGCAAAATTAAACAAATTTAATGTATTTTAAAAAAATACTTCTATGTGTCTTTATAAAGATTTTATAAATTAAGATTGTTAAGCTCTTTATTAATTTGATTTCTTAGGTCTTCTGAAACCGACAACAAAGGGAGTCTTAAGACATCACAACATAAATTCAACTTATGTAATACATATTTTATGCCAGCAGGGTTGTTTTCTTTAAAAATCAAAGAAATTATATTACTAAACATATCATTTGTAGATTTAGCAGTTGAAATTTTGTTACTTAATCCATCATTTATCATTTTAGAAAATGTCTTAGGAAAAGCCTGACCTATTACAGAAATAACCCCATGACCTCCATTAATAACTGTTGTCAAAGCAAGATCATCATCACCTGAAATAATAAGAAAATCATCAGGTTTATTTTTGATTAGCTCTAAGTATTGGTTAATATCTCCTCCAGCTTCTTTTACCCCAATGATTGATTCAAATTCATTGGCTAATCTTAAAATAGTATTTGGAACAATATTTCTGGAAGTTCTACCAGGAACATTGTACATAATTATTGGTTTAGAGGTGTTTTTCGCTAAATAACTGTAATGCTCATAAATTCCGTTTTGTGTAGGTTTACTGTAATAAGGAGAAACAGATAAAATAGCAGAGATATCTTGTAGATTTAATGAGTTGATTTCTTTTACTAATCCGAAAGTATCATTTCCTCCCATCCCTAAAACTAATGGTACTCTATTATTATTAACACCAATAACAGTATTAATTATCTTCTGTCTTTCAAAAGAATTAATAGTTGGACTTTCGGCAGTAGTACCATTAATAACTAAATAATTAATTCCATTTGAAATATTGTATTCGACTAATTTTTCTAAAGAATTATAATCAACAGTAAAATCTGCATTAAAAGGAGTAATTAATGCTACTCCAGTACCAATAAATTTTTTATTAATCATATCTTTTTAAGTCCCTTTAAATATTTCTCGAGCTCTACTTTAAATATGTCTATAAAACTACTTTTAATGTCGATAATAAAGTCATGTAATCTTTGGTCATTGTTAGAAATTCCAATTTTAAAATTTGCTTTAGATTTAGCTGTAATCAGGTTTAGCTCATAAATATCCTCATCATAATAACTAATCAAAGCATCAAAATCAGTTTCAATAAACTCATTAATGTCATAATTAGATATATTCCCGTTCCAACCAAAATCTAAGGGGGTAAAATACGAATCCCAGCTTGTTAAGGTTTCATCTTTTTCAGTAACATAAGCGACAAATTTTATTTTATTTTCATTTACGCCTAAATAAGTAAAGACATTTCTTAGAGAATCATAATCATTAAATTCTTCTAAATTAATAATAATACCAACAGATTTGATTTTATTGTTATTAACCGATGATTTGCGGTTATTAAGAATATTATTTAAATATTTATCGTTTGATTTTTTCTTGAATAATTTAAAAAACATATATTTAAAACTATAATACAAATGTAATAAAGATGAATTTGATTTAACTATAAAAACTCTAATGAAATCAATTATTAAACTATTTAAATTTTCTATTTTACTTCTTATTACAAATTGTGGTGATAATTTGCAACTATTTAAAGCTGAGACAAGTAGAATTGAAATAAATTCAGAAATTAATATTGACTCAACTATTTTAAAATTCATAGAACCTTATAAAAAAAATATTGAAAAAGATCTGTTTACAACTTTCGCCTACTCACCATATACTTTAGATAAAAAGGACGGAGAGTTAAATACAGCAATAGGAAATATGATGGCTGATGCAGTGCTTGAGTTAAGTAACCCTGTTTTTAAATTAAAAAAAAATAAAAATATCGATTTTGTTCTTTTAAACTATGGTGGAATTAGATCAATAATTTCAAAAGGAAATATAAATGAAAAAACCGCATATAATTTAATGCCTTTTGAAAATGAAGTTGTTGTTACTAAATTGATTGGAAATGATATTTATAAACTAATTGATTATTTAAGAATAGTTAAAAGAGCACATCCAATTTCAGGCATTAAATTAGAACTGGATAAAAACTATAAGCTGATTAAAGCGAAAATCAATAATAAAAATATTGACATTAAGAAATATTACTATGTCGCTACTAGTGATTTTTTACTTAACGGAGGAGATAAAATGGACTTCTTTAATAAAAGTTCAGAAAACACTTTTTTAGATTATAAAATAAGAGATTTATTAATTGATTATTTTATTAAAATCGATACTTTAAAGCCTAAGATTGATAACAGATTTATTAGAACTAAATAATGAAAAGAAGAAACTTTATTAAAAACACATTATATTCTAGTGCAGCTCTAGCATCTACCTCTATCTTGACCAATAGTTGCAGTAATGACAAGCTAAAAAAAATAACTATTCTTCACACAAATGATGTTCACAGTCACATAGACCCATTTGACAAAGACAATGATAAGTTTGCATTTAAAGGAGGTGTTTCTAGACGAGCTACCATCATTGAAAAAATTAGAAAAGAAAACTCAAACACTTTATTATTAAATGCTGGAGATATATTTCAAGGGACCCCATACTTTAATTATTATGGAGGTGAGCTAGAGTTTAAGTTAATGAGTATGTTGAAATACGATTTAGCAACCTTAGGTAATCATGATTTTGATAATGGTATTGATGGGCTATACAAACAATTACCCCATGCAAATTTTAATTTTGTTTCTGCTAACTATGATTTTAAAAATACAATTTTAGATACGATCGTTAAACCTTATCAAATTTTTTATAAAGATGGAATTAAAATCGGAATATTTGGTTTAGGAATAGAATTAGACGGAATGGTAACAAAGAACCTGTACAAAGAAACTAAATACTTAAATCCAGTTGAAATTACCCAAGGAATAGTAAAAACTTTAAAAAATGATGAAAATTGTGATTTAATCATATGTCTTTCTCATCTTGGGTTTAAACACGATAATTTACCCAGTAAAATATCAGATGTAAAATTAGCCAAAGCTACTAAAGACATTGATTTAATCATTGGAGGTCACACACATACTTTTATGAAAAAACCAGTAGTTCTTGATAATCTAGAAAACAAGAAAGTAATTATTAACCAAGTAGGCTGTCATGGATTATTTTTAGGGAAAATTGATTTTTACTTTGACTCTTTTAAAAACAAAATGTATGAGGGTGTTTCAATTGAAGTTTAATTAATCATCTTAACAAAATCATCTTCAGAAATTATATTAACACCTAAAGATTCAGCCTTTATTTTTTTACTTGGCCCCATTTTATCTCCTGCAATAACATAATTAGTTTTGGAGGATATTGAAGACTTCACCTTACCTCCATTTTTTTCAATCTCGAGTTTTAAATCGTCTCTTGAAAATTTTGAAAAAACACCACTTACGACAAATAATTTGTTCTTTAATTTACTTGACTTAACAACTTGACTTGAATCAATTTCAAAATTAAGACCATAAAATTTAAGATTGTTAATTATCATTAAATTTTCCTGGTTATTAAAAAAGCTAATAATGCTTTCTGCAATCTTCCCACCAATTTCGTCTACAGACTCTAAATCTTCATAGCTCGCACACATTAAAGCATCAATATTGTTATAATGTTGAGCTAACTTTTTAGCTACTGTAACTCCAACATGTCGAATACCTAAAGCATAAAGAACTCTATCAAAACTAATTTTCTTTGACATCAAAACTCCATTAATTAAATTTTCAGAACTTTTTTCTGCCATTCTTTCTAACCCTAATAAATCTTCAACCCTTAAGTTATATATATCTGAATAATTATTGATTAGCTTATTCTCAACTAATAAGTTAACCGTCTCTGCTCCAAGCCCATCTATGTCCATTGCTTTTCTGGAAATAAAATGCTGAATTCTACCTGAAACCTGGGGTAAACATAAAGTAGAATTTATACAATAATGATTTGCTTCACCATCAATTTTTTTCAATTCAGATCCGCATTCAGGACAATTTAAAATAAATTCAGTTTCGGTTGATAAATGATCTCTTTTACTAACATCAACTTTAACTATTTTAGGAATAATATCTCCACCTTTTTCAACATAAACATGGTCATTTATCCTAATGTCCATTTTTTTTATAAAATCAGAGTTATGCAATGAAGCTCTTTTTACAACTGTACCTGCCAAATCTATAGGTTCAAAATTCGCAACTGGTGTTATAGAGCCTGTTCTGCCAACTTGATAAGTAATCGATTTTAATACTGTAGAAGATTGCTCAGGTTTAAATTTATATGCAATTGCCCATCTAGGAAATTTTGAGGTAAAGCCAAGTTCATTTTGTTGATCAATATCATTTACTTTTATAACTATACCATCAATTTCAAATGGTAATGAATATCTATTGGATTCCCAATGAGAAACAAAATCATAAACTTCCTGAATAGTTTTAACCAAAACCGAATGTGGAGATACATTAAAGCCCCATTCTTTTGCACTTTCTAAAGATTGATATTGTGATTTAATCATTCCTGTTTTTTCAACAATTGAATATAAAAGACATTCCAAAGGTCTTTTTGAAACCTCTTTACTGTCCTGTAGTTTTAAACTTCCTGAGGCAGTATTTCTTGGGTTTTTAAAAGGTTCTTCACCATTTAGTACTCTTTTAGCGTTAAGCTTCTTAAACCCCTCAATAGGCATTACAATTTCACCTCTAATATCAAAATCTTTGACATTGTCATTTCTTAATATTAATGGAACCGTAGGAATTGTTTTAATATTGGCAGTTACATCATCACCCTGAATCCCATCTCCTCTGGTAATAGCTTTAACAAATTTACCATCAATGTATGAAAGGCTAATCGATGCTCCGTCATATTTTAACTCACATGTAAACTTTATTTCACCTTC
>JABHBC010000152.1 GCA_018674025.1 Flavobacteriaceae bacterium | reverse complement strand
AACTCATATGCAATAAGCGGATTTGGCTTTCTTTTATAAAGCTCTTCATAATGCTCAACTGATCTTTCGATTTGATTTAAAACTTGTAATGAAATGGCTTTTACTTCAACAGCCATATCAGAATCATTTTCGTTCCTATCGATTCCAATTGTGTTTAGAGCTTGTACGTGTTTACCTTCATTCATATATAAAACAGCTAAAGTATCTTTTCTTGCTTGGCTAGGAGATAAAATATTTAGATGTGTTAATGCGTTAATGACTCCTTGAACATCTCCTTGAGTTCTCATTTGCTTATAGTATTCTTTATAATGAGTAAGGATGGATTTCTCAGACTGTGAATATGTTAAATATGTAATTAAAAAAGTTAAGAAAAATAAAAAATGTTTCATGATATTAAATTTGCTTGAGCGAAACTAGTGATAATTTTAAAACTAACAAAAAAATCAAATTTACTATTAATTAAACTCATACCAATTATCAAACTTTCCATTAATTGGATCAATAAATTTGTTTACAAAAACAAGACCACTTTTAATTAAAACTTTATTTGAAGCTAAATTTTCAACTGATGCTATACCGCAAATATTTTTAAAATTTTTATAATAATTTAGTATGGCTATAGATGCTTCAGTAGCTATTCCTCTACCCCATTGATTTGGATCTAATCTATACCCTAAGTCATAAAAATTTGTTTTATTGTTAATCATTGAATTGTTAAACTTAAGGCCTGCCCAACCAATAAAATTATTTTTTTTGTCTAAAACAGCTAATCTACCCACTCCATGGTTTTTATGTTGGGTTAACTGGGCTTGTATATATTCTTTTGCTTCAACATATGATTTCATTGGAGAATTATAAAGATATTTATGTACTAAGGGGTTTGAATCTAAGATATAAAGTTGTTTAAAGTCTTTGAGTTCAAACTTTCTTATAAATAATCGTCTAGTCTCAATCATAATATTATTTAGTTTCAATCACAATATTATTGAATAATTATTTTCCAACTGTAATCAAAAGTATTTAGTATATAGATTCCAGCAGGGAGATAGTCATAATTTAGAATAGTTGATTGTGATGAAGAATTATAACTTGATTTTACATCAATTTTTTGACCTAACAGGTTATATAGTGAAAAACTTTCAATTCCCAAAGTATTTAATATTTGAATTTGTTCATTCGAGCTAATAGGATTTGATTTTAATTTAAGAGAATTTTCATTAAAATAAGAATTTGATAAATTGTTAGAAAAATAACTTTCTCCAAACTCAAAACTATCATTACCAATAGTATTTCCAATAAGTCTACCTGGAATATCATCAATATACTGATGTATACCACCCCAAATTCTCGACAAACTACATTGGTCTGCAGCATCCCTATATGTAGCCCATTGAAGTTCTATATTTTCACTTGGGCCCTGTTCAAAAACTAAAAACTCATCTTTAGTTGCAGAAAATTTCCCTATACCACCAGGAAAATATGGACTACCTGTAAACATAGTTAAAACTTCAGCTGCAGATCTGGAAAATGTTGAATGGCCAGAAACATATCCAGCAAAATTAGGTGTAACAAATGTTGGTCTTTGATATGGCCACCAATCCTCTGCTAAAACCCAACCAACACTAGCTTGATCTAAATCTACATCGTCAATATAATCATGTCCTCTCCACGTATACAATTTAATTTTTCCTAAATTTTCATTGTTTTCTCCAGCTAAAACATCTCCTTCTTCTACTGATTCTATATAATTCTCAATGATAGGAAAACCTTGAGGATGATAATTTGATAAAGAAGAGTCAGAGCTCTGCCCTAAAGCCGAAAGATATCTTATGATAGATATTGGTCTTACATAATCATACCACCCTTTAATTCCCCAAACCGAAATAGCAGCATCGTGCATTGTTCCACCTAATATAAAATATGATTTAATATCCCACTCTAAATTAGTTAATATGTCACCTTCACCTTTAAACTTTTTAATCAACAAAGGATCATCACTAACCTTATTTAATAGTACAAACCAATGTCCTGGTGGTGTTTCTGAATCTGGTCCATCAGCCCAAAACTCAGCTAATACACGTGAATAATCCCCCCTCAAAACATATTGAGGATTATATGGAAGATTTGTAAAAGGATTTAATGCATGACCACTACTACTATCTCCACCTGAATAATAATTATAATAATTATTATAATCCGAAATATTTGTTGGTATATTCTCTAAAGAAAAATTACCGATTGAATTTGGAGAAATATCCCAGGTGATATTATTTTCAGAGGAAAGATGTGAACCCCATATAGGAACCATTGAAAATGCATTCACAAAATCAAAGTTTTCTTCATCAGAATTATTTAATAATGGAGGAGGTCCAGGGTCATGATAAACATTGTATGGATTATCATCTCTTGAAAAAGTACTTAAATCATCCTCATTTAATCCAAAAGAGTGAACATTACCCCATTCAGCACCAAGAAAAGGAGGTGTATTTTCATCGATTACTTGTCCACTTTGGTCAATAAAAACACTCAAAGTTAAAGGCTGCCATCTGTTGGGGTCAATAATATTTTCATTTCCACTTAATATTGGAGATAATGGATCATTTACTGGCTCATAATACTGATTTTCATAATTAAGACTCTCCATTGAACCATCCTCTAATCCATATTCTATATAATTTTCTGCGATATAATTACCTAAATGAATTGGATCTTGTGTGTTGTTTGAGGTCTCATAATTATCTATATCAAGTTCAAGTAAACTCATATAAAAGTTAGCTAAATTAATAATATATTCAGAGTTAGGAGATTCAGAAAAGCGATGAGTAATTAACCTATAGGCAGAATAACTAATTGCTGCAATCATGTTTTCCTCCTCAGAAAAATTATTATTAAAATCTTGAAAATCAACATTAAAATCATTTACACTTTGACCAATCAAATATGTAGAACCTTGTTCTTTTATAATAGCCCAGGCGTCATACATAGCAGCACTAACATGAAATAAGTTTCTGGCATGCACTGTAGGTCTAGCATAGTCATTTCTAATAGCTTCTAATAATATTTCGTTCCAAAGTCTTGCAATAGAAATATTATTAGACGTCCAATTAATTTCAGATGTGTCAATAGTAATATTTAACATTTGAGTCTCGGTAGAACACTCATCATTAAAGGCGGTTACTGACAAGCTACCTTCTGTAGCCACATTCCAAATTACAGAAACAGTTGATGATCCTTGGCCACTAATTATAGTCCCGTTTATAATATTCCAAACATAGTTATTAGAATCATTTGATAGGTAAGAATATGTATATGGCAACAATGGTTGTATATTATTTTCGCCCTCTAATGATCCAGCTTCTAAAAACTGACAAGAACCGTCATCTACAGTTGCTTCTGGATTATAATTACATGAGTTAATGTTAGTACAACCTTCAATTTTTGATGATGTATTATTATCATTCACAACTACACCTTCATTTTCAATAATAGTCATAAAAGAGTTTATACTTAAGTCCTCATAAACTTGCCTACCCGTGTTTGGCCAAGTAACAGCAATACTATCAATTGAAACTGTGTTTTCAATACCAAAATGAACTGATTGCAATGACTGATTTTGATATGAAGATCCATGATATAATCTAGATTGATGCGTATCGTTATCCAAATAAATTTGAACAATAGATCCTAAAGCGTCCATATTTGACACAGTTCCTTTTAAATTAATTTTAATCCAATTTCCCTGCATCTGAGTATTAAAGTAAGTGTCTACCGCTTTATTTTCATACAGTATCAGGTTTGAATCAAAATTAGATATCAATAAATCTAAATCTCCATCGTTATCATAATCAAATGAAACGAGTGACCTACTTTTGGTAAGTTCAACCTGTTGGTCAATTGGATCAGTTTTTGAAAATTTTCTTGATTGGATTAATTGTGAACCCGCAGAGACATTTATAAAAAACTCATTTTCTTCATGTACTGAAAATCCATTTGCAATAAACAGATCCTCAAAACCATCATGATTATAATCTGAAAAATTTGCTCCCCATGCCCAATTTGTATCGTAAATATTTACATTTTCTGAAATATTTACATACTGGTTGTTCATAAATTCATCGACATAAAAACTGTTTTGTTTTATGTTTGTAACTAAAATTTCAAAATCATTATTATTATTGTAATCACTTGTAGCTAAACCCATCCCGTCATAAGGATCTAATAGGTTATAAGATTGAGTTTCATCAATAAAACCATTTCCCTGTTGATTAATTAACAACATATTATTTTGATCATGATCGTTAGCAACATATATATCTGGGTAATTATCTTCATTGGCATAGATAACAATTGAAGAAAAACTATTAGTAGTACTACTAACATTACTTAAATCTATGCTTTCAAAAGTACCATTACCAAGGTTTTTATATAGTTTATTATTCGAATTGGAGTGATAGTCAGTAACAAAAAGATCTAGTAATCCGTCAATGTCATAATCTAACCATAATCCACTGGTTACAAAACAAGTATCACAATCTACAACTAAACCAGACTGGCCTGTAATATTGGTAAAAGTTCCATCAGTGTTATTTTGGTATAATTGACTTTGGTTAGAGTTTCCTAAAAAAAGATCTGGATAAGAGTCGTTATTAAAATCACCCCAAGATGCTGAAAGTCGATCTCCAAAATCTTGTTGTAAATCTAAAAAACCTATATCATTTAGTATAATATCATGGTTTAATGTTTGTTCAATACCAGTACCAGCTGTAACATCAATAAAGTTGCCATTATTAGTGTTTTGCAATAATCTACTCCAGGTAAAATCATTATTTTCTTCAGAAAAACTACCAACAATAAAGATATCTAAATCTCCATCTAAATCGTAATCTGCAACGGCAACTCCGTTATTGTCTTGATAAATATTTACATCTGAGTAATTTGAAGCATTTCTAAACTGTTGTGAAAAAACACAAGATGTTATAAAAAAAAATGTGTAAAAAAAATATTTACTTCTTAATAACATAAAATTGTTTAGACAATAAATTTACGTAAAATTAACACTAAACTATAAAAACATTACAATCTAATCTGACAAACCAGTTCAGCGATAGTAGTTTCATTGCCATAAAAATATTTAATTGAAGAGGCTCCAACTTGAATCTTCAAATTATTATTATCAAAGTATTTAGAGATTCCTAAACTCATATTTTCAAAATCCTGAAGAATTGAATTTTCATATGCATTATTAATTTCATTTGTAAATTCAGGTGTAGAAAATTCATATCTAAAATCAATTCCGATATCATTTTGGAAAACATATCCTAGCTGAAAATTATAACTACTTCCTAAAACTAAATATTCGCTAATTTGTTTTGGAATAAACAAATTAAATGTATCGGTATAAGTTTCATTTAAACCAGAAGCAGCAGCATCAGCGTATTCAGCTAAAAATGAAAATCCTTTATATTTCAATAATAAGTCTATAAATATTTTTTCGTAGTCGGGTAAATTATTGTTTCCATCTGCATCATAAAACATGATATCTCCGTGACCATTTCCGGTTCTATGACTGGTTCCTATATTTTTACTATAAGCAAAACCAAGCTCCATAATTAGTTTTTGTTCACCTACTAGATCTACGGAACCTTCATTTCCCTTAGAAAAATTTCCAAAAGGATACAAGTCTAATCTAGCACCGAATTTAACACCGCCTAAATCACTATCTCTGGAATCTTCGCCAAATGAGTTTCTACCATCTCCAGATGTTACTGCAAATTTTGGAGAAATAATAAACTTTTCTCCAAAAATAGTTTCTATGAACAACCCAAACTCATGACCGTATGAATTTGTATGATTTTGACTAAGTAAACTTCTGTCTGTAAATTGAAGAATATCTTCATTAAAAATCATTTCTCTGTTATTTAAGAAAGTATTTTTTTGACCAAAATATACATTAACATTTTTATTTGGGTGATATCCAACCCAAGCTTCCAGTAATGGATCATTTTGACTGTAATCCATCATAATACTAAAGCTCACTTTTTCTTT
>JABHBC010000151.1 GCA_018674025.1 Flavobacteriaceae bacterium | reverse complement strand
TTACTTTTTCTTTTTTAGCATTTCCAGAAATCTCTAGCACAGAATTCTTTGACTTAAATTGTCTGTTGAATTCGTTTATTGTTCCTCCATCAACAATACTAGTCATTTCATTATAAGCATATGTAGGCTTTATATAGCCATTAATACTAAAGTTATAATCACCATCTTCAAATGACAATGATACTCCATTCCCAAAATTAAAATCTGATTTATTTTGACTTGACTCTTGAGCTGTGATAAATGTTGTAATAAGTATTGTTATTAAAAATGATATATTTTTCATGACTATTTTTTTTTAATTTATTAATCTGTATATGGGTAATATTTGGTTTATTTCTGTTCTTAAAATTCCAAAACTGACAAAGCTATTTGGAGCTTCTGGCTCTAACAATTCTGTTAAAATATTAGATGCTCTTTGGTTGGTTAAAATTAAATATGTGCCCTGTTTTACAGTAATTTCATCTTTAACAAGTGAAGCCTTTACGGACTGTAAATTCATTTTTTCGTACTTTTCAAAATTATCATTATAATTTGTTATTTTGAATTTTTCAACTTTCATAACAGAATCATTTTGAATAGTATTTATTTCAAGACCCAAAACCCTTAATTTCTCAATTAATTCAATATTCTCCTTTAATATTAAATAACCTAAGGGTCTATCTCTAATTAATGTTGGATTTGATCTTAGAGCGTCTCTTATTGTAACCTCGTAATCGATTATTTTATTTGAATTCAAATCAATTGTTTGAATCATTTCCTTTTCAACAGTCCTTGAACTTGTAACAACAATATCGCTTGAATTATAGTTTAATGATTTTTTTAATTCTGATTTAATAAAATCACTATTTTCAAACGATGTTTTTAGATAGGATAGTGCAATTGAAAAAGCAGAGTTTACTCTTCTTTTAAAAGAAGTTTTACCAATTCCTACCCCTCTAATTTCAATTAAAGTAGATATAGTATTATTAAGCGCATAAGAGGTAGCGCTAGACCTTGCATTTGTTGAACCTTGATTAAAATGTATCTCACCTAAGTGTTTAGTGGTGGACATATAATCGTGATGTTTTAATCCATAGCTCTGCACAACAGACCTTGCATTTTTTACAAATAAAGTATCTGTAATTAGTCTAATATTTTGCGGCACATTTAAGTTACCCGAATATAAAAACATTACATCGTAAACAGAGGTAATTCCAAAATCACTCATCCTAGCAAAATCTTTTCTATATGGTCTATACTCATGAAAGTCAACCGCTATGTCTGGATTAAAATCTGTAAAAGCTTGTTTGATAGCGATAGACTCTATAGCAATTAATTTTGTCTGATCTCTATTTAAATCAAGTCCATTTGATGCATATCTATTTTGCTTTATTGAACCATCAATATTAGCCATTGGTAAAATAGCTAAGTTTGTGTTATCCAAAAGATATTTTAAACTACTATCATTAAGTAATCTGTCTAAAAGATACAACAAACCTTCTGTGCCAGCAGGCTCATTACCATGAAGCCCTCCTTTAAACCAAACTTTTAAATTATTTTTTTTTCCTGAGTTAAGAAATACAATAGGTATTTTATATCCTTTTTGTGACTCTCCAATAAATCTAATTTCCATTTTATCTGGAAATTTATTTTTAAGATCAGTCAGAAAAGTCATTAGTTCCTCATAATTAGTAAACCCCTTTTTCTTTTTTAAAGCTGGAGTTATTTCTAATAATTCATTATAATCTGGAAAAAAATCATTTGTTATTTTTTTACTTTGAGGATTAGGCTGACCCACAACGAGAATCGTGCCCAATAAAAAAAGTAAAATGTACAAATGTTTAATCATAAATGTCTAAAAAGATATAGTTGTAATCAATCTAAAAAGCAGCTCATCTTTAAAAACAACATCAGTAGCAGTGTCATTATCATGATTTACACCCAAACTGCCATCAACCAAAGTTATTGATCCTTGAATCTTTGCGCCATAATTTCTACCTAGAAGTTTACCTATGCCCAATGTGTAGTAATTAGGTCTATTATAAAAAGTAGCATTATTTAAAAAAGAGTTGTCATCTGCCTTTAAATGGGTATATCTAGAGTCAATAGTAATACCCGATTTAAACAAGTATCCCATTTGAATATTATAAGCCTCT
>JABHBC010000150.1 GCA_018674025.1 Flavobacteriaceae bacterium | reverse complement strand
CTGATGAGTGTGATGGCCGATTCTGTACAATGGAGTCCTCCTAATTATAATGGAAATCAACTTATAGACTCCGACGGCTTACGTGCAGCTGGGATAAGCTATTTTGAAGCTTTTGATGGGATAACTTTTAACGAGGGTGATGGTTTAGTAGGATCTGACAATGCATATTGGTCTGGCTCACTTTACTCTGCAGGTGAAACTAATACAGATCCTAGTGTAATGAGAGTTTATGGAACATGGTCAATGACTCATACAGAAACAGGTGCTCCAGTTTCCAATAAATGGTATGGCGTTTTAACGTTTAACGAAGATGGCAAAATTGCTGTTTTTTCTGATTGGATGGATGTAAATGGTATGCAAGTACAAGTAAATAATTATGTAGAATCTAATAAACAATAGCTATGAAAAATTTTATATCAATAATTTTATTTACTGCATTACTATTTAGTTGTAATAACTCTGCAGTAAACAATCTAGTCGATTCTGTGACTCCTGAAGCTGAAATAGTTACTGTTGAAGTACAACCTTCAACTGGTGAGCCTGACGGCCCTCATACATCTGTAGAATGGCGAGTTTGGGCGTATAGTACAGCCGCTCCATCATTTATTGCTGAAAATTGTTCAGTAATGGCAATGGACGGTACAATGCTTAGAGTAGGTACTAATGGATGGACAGCGATGGCTGCCAATCCTCGAGGAATGTCTGATCCTGAAAATGGATGGAAAGATCCTCATGAAGCAATGCCTATGGTTGGCGATGGTCCAGCAATGCAATGGGCAATGGCTTACATGGGTGGAAAAACACCAAAAATGGATACAGACGGATGGGCATGGATGTTACATGGAGATATGGGTGAAGACAATACTAAACACCTTGTTTTTAACAAAGAAGATGCTGCTGAAGGTCAATGGATCGAATCTGGAGCGCATTTAATGTTATTTCCAAAAGACCCCGCATCATTAGATGGACAAACTACTGATTTCAATACTGGAGCTCCTTACGTAATGTTTAAGGGGACTGGATATGATCATTTAATGATTCCTGTAGAAGGATATTATGATTATCAAGATCCAAAGTAAATAGACTTAATCTTTAGATAAAAAACTCGTAATACTTACGGGTTTTTTTTATTTCAAAATTTAAAAAATAAATCTAATTAAGTTTGATAATTTTATTAAAATCATTAATGTCTGTAGCTCCTTCTGTGTTAAATAATAATACATTAGATGAAGAATTTAAATTAATATGTTTTCTCAGTTTATCAAAAGTTGAATCTGAAATAACTTTCAATAATCCAGCTAAACCAGCTGCACCAGATTCGCCAGAAATGATTCTAACATCATTATCCTTGGGGTAATAATATTTATTCATTGCCTTTATCACATAATCATCACTAATTATAATCGATGCATCACATCCATTTTTTATTATATCCCATCCGTTTTTTGAAGGAATTCCACAGTTTAAGCCAGCCATTATAGTTTTATAATTACCATTTGGTGAAGATCTAGAACCTAAATTAAAGGACTCAAAAACCCCTGCAGATTCAATTGGTTCAACAATTACAATTTTAGGTCTATCAGCTTTATATTTATTAAGAAAATACCATACACAAGATGCTGGCCAACTGCCAACTCCACATTGTAAAAATATTATATCAATTTTACTATTATAATTTAAATTAATTTGATTTTCTAACTCAATAAAATGGGTTAAATATCCAGACATAATCAGAGATGGAGTTTCTTCATAATTATTCCAAGAAGTATCTTGTATTAAGGTCCAATTATTTTCTAAACTCATTTTTTTAGCAAATTCACAAGTCTTTTCATAATTCATTTCTAGCTTATAAACTTTAGCACCTTCATTAGCTATTGCGTTCATTCGTAACTTTGTGGTATCCTCAGGCACATAAACAATACATTTTTTATTCTCTTTTCTTGCAGACCAAGCTACTGCCCTTCCGTGATTACCGTCTGTTGCAGTACAAAAAGTAGTAATATTAGATTCATGATTTAAAAGGTGATATACTGCATAGGAAGCACCAAGAACTTTAAAAGCATTTAGCCCAAATCTTTGACTTTCATCTTTAATAAATAGGTTATTAATTTTTAGTTCTTTTGCAAGAGACTTTAAACTAACTAGAGGAGCACAATTATAATCCTCTAAATTCGTATGAAATTTCATCGACCTACTATTTGCTAGAATTTCAGTAGAAATATTAGGAGTAATTTTATTGTTTGGGAGATTTAAAAAGAAGTCTTGCAAAATTTGAATATTATATATGTACAGAAATACATAAAATTAAAAAATAATTCAACGTATTAATAACTTAATGAAGTTAATTAAATATAGACTACAATTTATCTTCTAGATCCTCTTCTTGGAAATCCTTTATTTGGGTTTCTTGACCTATGCTTTATTCTAGATCTTTGTGTTTTTTCGGCTGGAACATAATTTGGATCAGGCTCGAATCCTTCTACTGTGGTAATTTGAATTCTATTTCCTATTAACTTTTCAATATCTCTTAAATAATTTTTTTCCTCAACAGAGACTAATGATAAGGCTTCTCCTTTTGCTCCTGCTCTACCTGTTCTCCCTATTCTATGTACATAATCCTCAGGAATATTTGGGAGTTCAAAATTAATTACATGTGGTAGTAATGGAATATCTAAACCTCTTGGCGCAATATCAGTAGCTACTAAAACTTCAACTGCGCCACTTTTAAATCCAGAAAGAGCTTTTGTTCTTGCACTTTGACTTTTATTTCCATGAATTGCAGCTGCTTTTATATTAGATTTAATCATTTTCTTACATAAATTATTAGCTCCATGTTTAGTTCTTGTAAATACTAATACTTGAAACCAGCCTCCTTCTAAAATCAGTTTAATAATTAAAGAAGCTTTCTTATTTTTATCAACTCTATAAGCTTTTTGAACAATTGCCTCAACTGTAGTATTTTCAGGGGTTGCTTCTACAATTTCAGGATTATTTAATATTTGTTTAGCTAAAACTTTAATTTCTTTAGAAAATGTTGCTGAAAATAATAGATTTTGCCTTTGTCTTGGAATAATACTCATTATTTTATCTAAATCTCTTTTAAAACCCATATCTAACATTCTATCAGCTTCATCCAAAACTAAAATATTTACATTTGAAAGAAATAACACTTTTTGATTAACTAAATCCAGTAATCTTCCCGGAGTTGCTATTAATACATCAACGCCTTGACGAAGTGTAGCTACTTGAGGTCTTTGATTAACCCCTCCAAATATTACTGTAGAGCGTAAATTAAGATGTTTACTGTATTCTAAGACGTTATCATAGATCTGAGCTGCTAATTCTCTTGTCGGGGTTAAAATTAATGCTCTAATATTTCTTTTTCCATTTGATCTGTTAGATGACAACCTCTGTAATAAAGGCAGTGTAAACCCTGCAGTTTTACCTGTTCCTGTTTGAGCAGATGCTAAAATATCTCTTCCTTTTAAAATTAATGGAATTGCTTTTTCTTGAATTGGAGATGGCTCCTGGTAGCCTTTTTCTTTTACTGCTTTTAATAAAGAAGGTATCAGACCTAAGTTGTCAAAATTCATATGTATATATTTATATAAACTGGTGCAAAGATACAATATCAAATATGGTAAAATGTATTAATTATAATTAATGGGTTATATAAACAAATTTAAAATTATTAAGGAGATTTTGTTTATTTTTAATTAGTTACTAAAACATAATAATTGGAAACATTTGTTGAATGGGGTTATATAGGATTGTTTATCGCTAGTTTTTTAGGCGCTACTATTATCCCCTTTAGCTCAGAACTAGTATTTAGTCTTTTGATTATAAAAGGTTATGACTTCAATTTGAGTCTTTTAGTTGCAACAACTGGAAATTGGCTGGGTGGCTTAAGTAGTTATTTCTTAGGCAGACTAGGAAAATGGAGTACTTTGGAAAAGTATTTTAGACTCAAAAAAGAAAAAATAGTCAAGTTTAAAACCAATATTGATAAATGGGGTAGTTTATTAGCCTTTTTTTGATGGCTTCCAGTAATTGGAGATCCTATTGCAGTTGGTTTAGGTTTTTTTAGAACAAATTATATACTTGT
>JABHBC010000016.1 GCA_018674025.1 Flavobacteriaceae bacterium | reverse complement strand
TAAACTATTTCTTAGATTATAATAGATTTAAAAAGAAAAGAATCTAAATATATTATTTCTCAAAGTTCAATATCATATAAAGATCTATAAGCATTTCTATATAATGGGCAAAAATAGATAACAATCATTTTCCTTCACGATAATTCTCTGAAAAATATTAATTAAATAAGATATCACTATTATATTAAATTTAAAGTTAAACCACTTTACTTTTATTAAAGTTTTAATTATTATTATTTTGTATATTTAAGATTTAAATTGATATATATTATAATAAATTAGAACTAATAATTAACACTAATTGAGAATATTAATTAAAATATCACCATATAAAAATAAAAATAATTTATCAAATATCTATTTTGATATTAAAAGCACGAATTACAGAAAAAAGATTAAATCAGAATTATATGTAAATAAGAATAACTATAGTAAAGATGAAATTAGTAATGCCGAGAAAAATCACATCTCTAAAAATATTTTATTAGAAAAACTTAAATTACATAAAGACAAAGCTATTGATAATTTAAAGTCTGGAAAATGGGAACTATCCCAGTGTGAAAAATATTTAAAAAATGGTATTGAAGTACAATCAATAAAAAGTTTCATAAATAAAAATTTTAATGATGTGTCCATATTCACTAAAAAAGACTATTTAAATACGATTGGTGTATTTAAAAAACATCTTGAGTTAAATAAAGAGGTCTACTTAAAAGATCTTAATAGAGAGAATTTAGTAAAATTTAAATCAAACACTCTGTTTAACGGCATTAAGATTTCTTCTGTTAATGCATACTTAAAAAAACTGAAAGTAATTGTAAATAAAGCAAACAAGCAAGATCTAATTGTAAATAATAAAATATTTGATAATAACTTAATTGAAAAAGGAAATAAAAAGAAATCGGAAAAAAGAAAAATAAATATTAATGATATAGAACAAGCCATAATTAGCTCAACAGACATATATGATCTTCAGGCAATCTCGTTTTTTATAACAATGGTAATATTTAAAGGAATGACTCCAATCGAAATGGTAAAATATAAACATTTAAAGACTTCTAATGTAACAAACTCTAAAGAAAATTATATTGTTTATAAATCAAAGGGGATTAATAGGTTTGTAAAGTTCAATGAAAATATATTTAAATTAATTCAAACAATAAAAACCTCACTCTACTTTACACATTTTAACAAAAACCCGGAATTATTAGCAGCATACAATAACGAATATGAAATTTTTAATCGTAACATTTCTCAGCAAATAAAAAAACATAAAAATCTGTGGAATGTATATCAAAAAAAAATTAAACAACTAATTGGTGTTAGTTTCATAGCGGCAAAAACAATCTACATAGATTTTATAAATACTATCGAAATTTCTCATCAAACTAGAGAAATACTTATTGGAAAAATTGATGGATATGAGATTATATTTGATGAGGAAAACATAATAAATAATCAGCTAAAGAGTGTGCAAAACAAAATGGAAGTAGAGTTTCAGTTAGGGAAATTAATTGCATTAATAGAGAACAAAATGGCTTTATTGGGTGTTAAAAATTTAGACAACAAAGGGAGAAGATTTCAAACCCCTTTAGATTTTATTAAAAACATCTCAAAAGATTAATGCGTATCGAACAAACTAAGGAAATTAATTTTTCTTTTTATATCATCTAGTGTTAAAGATTCCTCTTTATTAATAGATATTTTATATTCTTTTCCAGGAATCATATCAAAATAATTGTCTGAGAAATTTTGACTAGAGGCTATATCTACAAAAACATTTTTAACTAAATTTTTAGATGTTAAACTAACTTCAAAAGTGTTGATTAGCTCATTTATCTCATATTCTATTAATGGCTTTGTTAATATGATATCTTTAAATTTTGTTAGGTAATAAATGTTATTAGAAATTTCTTTTTCCTTAGAAAATAATGAGGCTACCAACAAGCTAGATTTAGGATCAAAATTCTTATTTAGCCAATCAACAGACAAGCTTTCAACTTTCATGGTTGAGTTTTGCTGCAATGAATAATTTTTATTAGTTTCATACAAAACCTCACCAGATAAATAATCCTGAAGTATT
>JABHBC010000149.1 GCA_018674025.1 Flavobacteriaceae bacterium | reverse complement strand
TGTTGAAAAAGAAAATCTTTTCTATCCTCCTGACCCTGCTAGTCAAGGTAGTTGTTTTTTAGGAGGTAATCTTGCAGAAAATGCTGGTGGACCAAAAGCATTAAAATATGGTGTCACAAAAGATTATGTCTTAAACCTGGAAGTTGTTTTACCTACAGGTGAAATTATTTGGACAGGAGCAAATGTTTTAAAAAACTCAACAGGTTACAATTTAACCCAATTAATGATTGGAAGTGAAGGGACATTAGGAATTATTACAAAAGTTGTGTTTAAGCTAATTCCATTACCAAAAAAATCAATTACTTTATTAGTTCCCTTTAAATCAGCAGAATCAGCATGTGAAGCAGTATCTGCCATATTTAGAGCAGGATTAAACCCTTGTTCTCTAGAGTTCATGGAAAGAGATGCTATAGACTGGGCTATTAAATATTCAGATGTAAAAATGGATATTAGCAATGACATACAAGCGCATTTACTAATTGAAGTGGATGGTAATGATGAAAATGTTTTGTTTAAAGAATGTGAAGAAATTGAGAAAGTTGTAACCTCATTTCATTGCAGTGATGTTATTCTTGCTGATAACGAAAACCATAAAAACACATTATGGAAGTTAAGAAGATCGGTTGGTGAAGCTGTGAAAGCTAACTCCGTTTATAAAGAAGAAGATACAGTTGTGCCAAGAGCTGAATTACCGAAATTACTTAAAGGCGTAAAAAAAATTGGACTTAAATATGGATTCAAAAGTGTATGCTATGGACATGCAGGTGACGGTAATTTACACATTAACATTATAAAAGGTAAAATGAGTGATCACAAATGGGATAAAGAGCTAAAAAAAGCAATTAGAGAAATATTTACTTTAACCGTTAAACTAGGTGGAACTATTTCTGGTGAGCATGGCATTGGCTATGTACAGAAAGAGTATATGGATATTGCTTTTTCTAAAAAAGCTATTGATTTGCAAATTGAAATTAAAAATTTATTTGATCCAAATAAAATCCTTAATCCAGGAAAAATATTTATATAACTCTAAGTAGTTCTGATTTTCTAGACTCTTTCCATTTTCCAGATGTAAAATCTGGAATTTTTATAGTTTTAGCATCATTAATAACAGACATTTCTGAAAGAGGAAAAATTGAACTCCACATAACACTATCATAAACATTTATATCAAGTGGCAATCCTTTATTTAAACATCTAATTATTCTATATATCATAACAAAATCCATTCCACCATGACCAACTTGATTGTTTGATATTTCTTTTTCCATTGTAGCCCAAAGAGGATGGTTATATTTCTTTCTGTAATTATTATACTCTTCATCGCTTAGCCATCTATGACTCCACTGTAATTCAGAATTATTAATATATAATTTTGATGGATAACCTTGATGAGCTGCTTTTGTTCCATTTACATTATTTAACCTTGTATAAGGTCTACCAGTGTGCACATCATATTGGAGCTTAATTGTTTTACCAAGATTTGTTTTGATAAGTGTAGTATTCATATCACCACACGAAAAAGAATCATATTCACTATTTATGGATTTAGCCGCAATACTTAGAGCTTCTTCATTAGAGCTCATAGAAACTAAATGTTTTAAATTATCACCTCTTCCAATATCCATATATGAGCATACTGGACCTAAACCATGAGTAGGGTATAAATTACCATTTCTATTTTGATGATTCTTAATTCTCCACTGGTTGTGATAATAATCGTTATCTAATAAATGTTTTCTTAAATCATGAATGTAAGCACCTTCAGCATGATTAATATTTCCAAATACATCTTTGTCTATCATATTTAACAACCACAACTCTTCATTATTAAAACAACAGTTCTCCATCATCATCCAATGTTTTTTTGTGGATTCTGCTACTTCGATAATTTTCCAACAATCTTTTAAAGATGTAGCTATTGGTACTTCACAAGCTACATGTTTGTCATTTTGCATTGAATAAACACACATTTCAGTATGTGTATTCCAAGGAGTTGCTACTATTACAAGATCAATATCATCACGTTTTACTAATTGTTTCCATGAGTGAATATTATCACTATAGATATCGGGTTTCTTATTTTGTATTTTTTTTAAGTAACTAATATTTTTATCAATGTTAGTTTCATTAAGGTCGCTTAAAGCAACTATTTCAGAAAAATTATTTTTAATTAAATATTCAAACATTTGAATTAAAACACTACCTCTATTTCCTAATCCGATAATTCCTACTCTGACCTTATTAATGGGTTCATCTGTTAAATCAACGCAGGAGCCATTATTTTTAAAGTTAGGTTTTAAATATTCAACTAATTGTGATGAGTCTGCAAGAGTTTTTGGAGTAATTCCAAAAAACATAGCAGCACTTGCTGAAATTTTTAAAAAATCTTTTCTTTTCATTATTAACTTTTTACTATTGGTTTACTAAAGTTCTTTTATAAATATCTTCATAACTTGGAACTATGTTGTGTACATCAAACTTATTAGCTTGTTGTTTAGCATTCTTTTTAAAATTCATCAACTTTGTAGAGTCTTCAAGTATTTTAATAGCATTTTTAGCCATACTATTTATATCACCAACATCTGAAAGATAACCTGAAAAACCATTTTTATTAACTTCTGGAAGACCTCCTGAATTAGTAGACACTACAGGAACAGAT
Organism: Flavobacteriaceae bacterium; assembly: GCA_018674025.1. Classification (GTDB taxonomy): domain Bacteria; phylum Bacteroidota; class Bacteroidia; order Flavobacteriales; family Flavobacteriaceae; genus SGZJ01. The sequence goes on along the minus strand of JABHBC010000149.1, from coordinate 2,045 downwards.
GAAGCCATAGCCTCAAGGGCTACAAGTCCAAAACTCTCTGTTGTAGATGCTAATAAAAACACGTCACTTAAACATAATATTTTAGCTGTCTCATTTGATGCTCCTAAAAACAAGACCTTTTCATTAAGATTAAGTTCATCACATAGTTTTTCTGCTTTTATTCTCTCTGGTCCATCTCCTAACAATATTAATTTTGAATTGATTTGTTTATTAATTAGATTGAATGAATTTATTACATCATCTATCCTTTTTACTTTTCTAAAATTACTTATATGAGTAATAATCTTTTCATCGTCATCAGCTAAGACACTTCGATCACAATTTTCATGAACATGGTTGTATTTATCTAAATCAACAAAGTTTGGTATGACTTGAATATTTTTTTTAATATCAAAAAAACTTAAAGTATCTTTTTTTAAATCTTCAGAAACCGAAGTTACCGCGTCAGAATTATTTATACTAAATTCAACTGCATTTTTATAAAATGGATGGCTACCAACTAAGGTTATATCCGTTCCATGTAAAGTAGTTACTATTGGTAAATTAATACCTCTTGTTTTTAGCATTTGCTTTGACATATAAGCAGCATAAGCATGGGGTATTGCGTAATGAACATGTAAAATGTCTATTTTATGTAAATCTACCATATCAACAATTTTACTGGAAAGAGCTAATTCATAAGGTTGATAGTGAAATAAAGGGTAATCAGGTACTATAACTTCGTGATAATGAATATTGTTATTAAATAAATTCAACTTTACAGGCTGATTATATGTGATAAAGTGAACCTCATGACCTCTTTTACTTAATTCTAAACCAAGTTCTGTAGCTACAACTCCACTACCTCCATATGTAGGATAACAAACAATTCCTATAATCATAAATATTAATTAATTATTGATTCATAAATTAATTTTTGGATATCAGTTCTAATATTATTTTTTAGTAATTTATTTTCTACCGAATTAGGATAAGATCGATTAGACAAAAAGACATAAACTATTTTCTCATCTGGATCTGCCCAAGTATAAGTTCCAGTCCAACCTGAGTGACCAAAACTATTCATAGACACACAACCGCATGTTGGACCATCTTCTTCAATTTGGGGTTTATCAAAACCAACTCCTCTCCTATTTTCTTCACTACAATAATAACACTTATTAAATAAATCTATTGTTGATTTATTTAAATATCTTTCACCACCATATTCTCCATCCTGTATAAACATCTGCATAATTTTGGCAATATCGTTAACATTACTAAACAAACCTGCGTGACCTCCTATTCCACCTTGCATAGCTGCACCCATATCGTGTACAGTTCCTCTGATTTCTTGAAATCTAAAGTAATCATCAATTTCAGTTGGAGCAATATTATCTAATGAATTTATTTCTCTTGGAAAAAATGACGAATGAGTTAATCCCATTTTATTATTCATTTGTGAATCAATAATTGAAGATAAATCAGATGAATAATAATTCTCAATATATTCTTTTAATATATAGTAAGGCAAATCACTGTATTTATACTTATCATTGTTTAACTCACTGTTTTTAATATTTATATTAATACTGTCTTTAAAGCTGGATAGTAGATATAAATTTTCTGTTACTTTAATGTTGTATTCGTTACTAAAACTCTTTTTATAATACAATGGGTTAGGTAATTTATTTACTGTATCTAGAGTTGATTTATAAAATGGTATCCAAGATTTTAAATTTGCAAAATGTGATAAAATTTCTTTTATCGTTTTATCAGACTTATTTGAGTTAACATATTGAGGTATGATTTCTTTTAACTTTGTATCTAATGACAATTTTCCTTGTTCAACCATTTTCATCACTATTGGAAGAGTAACCAAAATTTTGGTCAAGGATGCTATATCATAAATTGTATTATGATTTACCCTTTGTTTTTTTTTATAAGTTAAATATCCAAAGTTTTTATCATAAACTACTTTTCCATCTTTTGCAACTAATATTTGCATACCTGGTGTCATACTAGAGTCAATAGCTATCTGTGCTAGTGAATCTATTTTATTTAAT
>JABHBC010000015.1 GCA_018674025.1 Flavobacteriaceae bacterium | reverse complement strand
GAATTGAGATCTAGAGACTCTTTAGATCTACTTTCACAAACTCAAAAAATTAATTTTTTAGAAGATAAAGTTCAAGAGCTTTTAGTTTTAGAGAAAAACTATATTGAATTCCCTAATTTACTAAAAGAATTAAATATTAATTATTCTGAAATAGACGAGTTCTCTTACTCAAATATCCTTAAATCAGATTTTAAATCTATAGACACAGTTTCTGTTTTTTATGTAAAATGGAATGATAGTTTAGTTAACGAAGTTGATGTTACAAGAAAGTCTTCTCAATTAGAAAAGTGGTTAAAGTATAAATTGAATCTTGATTCAATTATAATTAAAAGGGAATTTTAATAATGTTATTATTATTTGTTAAATGTTTCTCTAACTTTTCTGTATAGGTTAGATGAGTACACGAAATCAGTTACAGCATTGTTGTCTGTTTTGAAAATATTTTCTTTACTTCCTTCCCATTCTTTTAGCCCATCTTTTAGAAAAATAATTTTATCACCAATTTCCATCACTGAATTCATGTCATGAGAATTAATTACCGTGATAATATTGTATTCTGTAGTAATTTCTTTAATTAAGTTATCAATTATTATAGCAGTTTTTGGGTCTAAACCCGAGTTGGGTTCATCACAAAATAAATACTCTGGATTGTTAACTATTGCTCGGGCAATAGCAACTCTTTTTTGCATACCACCAGAAGCTTCACTAGGCATTTTTTTATTTACATTAATCAAGTTAACTCTTTTTAAGACAAAATTGGCTCTATCTTCAATCTCATCATTTTTATAATTTGTAAACATTTTTAATGGTAACATAACATTTTCTTCAATATTCATTGAGTCGAATAGTGCACTTCCTTGAAAAACTGTACCAATTTTTGATTTTAGTTTCATTTTCTCATTTTCACTAAGCTCATTTAGTTTTTTATTGCCATAAAATATATCACCTTCATCGTAACTATGAAGATCTAATAAGCATTTTAGTAGAACAGTTTTACCTGACCCACTTTGCCCTATTATTAGACTAGTTTCACCACTGTTAAATTCAGCATTAATTCCTTTAAGGACCTCAATGTTATTAAAAGATTTATATAGTTGATTTATTTTTAACATTAGGACAGTAACATTTGAGTTAATATAAAGTTGATTAATATTATAGAAACACTCGTCCATACAAATGATGTAGTACTAGCTTTGCCAACTTCAAGAGCTCCCCCTCTCATGTAATACCCATGAAATGAAGGGATAGTGGCTAGTATAAAAGCGAATATAAATGTTTTAATAAATGAATAGGCCATATGAAATGGTATGAAATCCATTTGTACCCCAGCTATGAAATCATCAACAGAACTATAACCTCCAAAAATACATGCAATTAACCCGCCTAAAACACCTACAAACATAGATATTGAAATAATAAATGGGTATACCAGCATTGCTACTGCTTTTGGAAAAACTAGATAATTTAATGGGTTTATTCCCATTACTTCTAGTGCATCAATCTGTTCTGTAACTCTCATAGATCCTATACTTGAGGTTATAAATGATCCAACTTTACCTGCCATAATTATAGAAATAATTGTTGGTGCGAATTCTAAAACAATAGATTGCCTTGTGGCAAAACCGACTAAATAATTTGGTAAAAGAGGGTTTTCCATATTTAGTGCTGTTTGTATTGTAATAACACCTCCTATAAAAAATGAAACAAAAGCAATTATGCCTAATGAATTTATTACAAGATCCTCAATATCTTTTAAAATTAACTGTTTCATAACGCTCCATTTTGTTGGCTTATGGAACATTTTATTAATCATTATAAAGTATAATCCTATGTTGTGAAGATGACGCATTGAAATATTGGAATAATTAACACTAAATTAAATTTTAATATTTATTAAATGGTTATTTTTAAAAAAAATTTTAAAACTCAATTTTAATGAATAAAATATTAATTTCTTTAGTGTTTTCGATTTTTAGCAGTTGTAATTTAACTCCCAAAGCCTCTGGCTTAGATTTAGATAAACCTAAACTAGTTGTATCAATTGTTGTTGATCAAATGAGGTTTGATAATTTAGATAAATATAAAGAAAGCTACTCTAATAATGGCTTTAATAGGTTGATACGTGAGGGGTTTAACTTAAAAAACAATCATTTTAATTATGTGCCAACAGTTACAGGTCCTGGTCATTCGTCTATTTCAACTGGATCAACCCCAAAGACTCATGGTATAGTTGGAAACAATTGGTTTAATAAAAAAACACAAAAAGATGTTTATTGTACCACAGATTTAAATTATGAAAATTTAGGAGGCAACGCATATTCGGCAAAAATGTCACCCAATAATTTGTTGGTTAATACCTTGGGAGATTTAAATAGGATTGAAAATGACATGAATTCAAAAACAATTTCTATTGCGATTAAAGATAGAGGTTCAATCTTAATGGGTGGAAGAAAAGCTAATGCTGCATATTGGTTTTATGGAAAAGACAAGGGTGAGTGGGTGTCAAGTAAATACTATATGGAAGAACTTCCAGAGTGGGTAGACAATTTTAATAATTCTGATATTGTTTCTACTTATATTAGAGAATGGAATACTCTTTATGATATTAACTCATACAAAGAGAGCAGGTCAGATGATAATAACTTTGAAAAATCATTTAAAGGTGACCCTTCAGTTACCTTTCCCTATGATTTAAATAAGCTTAAACATTTGAATGATGGATATGATATGTTAAAAGAAACTCCATTTGGTAATAATTTAACAACAGATTTTGCTATTAAAGCAATCTCTAATGAAAAATTAGGTAAAGATCAATTCACAGATGTTTTAACTATTAGTTATTCTTCTACTGACTACATTGGTCATAATTTTGGAGTTGATGCTAAAGAAACGCAAGATGCTTATTTAAGACTTGATTTAGAAATTGAAAGGTTATTGTATTTTTTAGATAGTTATGTTGGAGAAAATGAGTACACTTTATTTTTAACAGCTGATCATGGGGCTTCAAAAATTCCTGCATATTTGAACTCAATTGGTATTAAATCTCAAAATATTGAACAAGGTACAGTTAAAAACATTTTAAAGGATGTTTTATTTAAATCTTATGGTTCAAATCAATTGATTAGCAAAGTTATGAATAGTCAGGTTTATCTTAATAATGAAATTATAAATTCATTAAATATAAGTTTTAATAGTATTGAAAAAACTATAATTAACACACTTAATCAACTGGAATATATTGATAAAGTATACACATCTGAAGATATAATTAATGGAAATTTCGATAGTGGATATGATCTATTAATTCAAAATGGATATAATGTTCTTAGATCAGGTGATATTATTTTTAAACTTAAGGAAAATGTCATAAGCTACGGAAATAAAGGAACTACGCACGGATCTGGATATACATATGACACACATGTGCCGCTTATTTTCTTTGGTAAAAAAATTGTTCAAGGTGAATCTAATGTTAAAACAAAAATTACAGATATAGCACCTACTATTGCTAAATTACTTGGATTAAAACAAATGAGTGATTCTACAGGAGAAGTGTTAAGTTTTGTAATTAAAGACTAGGCTTTTTTAAAAGCGACAGATTAATTTGATCAATAAAATCTAAAATCTCTTCTCTTCCTATAAACTTAGAGCTAGAGGTCGTGAAGAAATTGGGTAAAACTTCCCAATCTTCCTTAAGTCTTTGTTTGTATTTTTCAATATTTGATTTAATCACATTTGGTTTTAGTTTATCACACTTAGTGAAAATTATTGAAAATGATATAGAATTATAGGCTAGCCAGTTAATAAAATCGATATCTATTGGTAAGGGGCTATGTCTAATGTCGATTAGTACAAATGCTGAAACTAACTGTTTTCTTTCTTTAAAATAATTAGTAATAAATTTTTGAAAAATATTTTTTTGAGATCTTGAAACTTTAGCATAACCATAGCCTGGAAGATCTACTAAATTCCAGTTATCATTTATAATAAAATGATTTATAAGTTGTGTTTTACCTGGTTTAGATGATGTTTTAGCTAAGTTTTTTTGGTTGGTTAGCATATTTATAAGTGATGACTTACCTACGTTACTTCGCCCTATAAATGCATATTCAGGAATATTAGTCTTTGGACAGTTTGCAACATTTTGATTACTTATTACAAATTTTGCTGATTTAATTTGCATTACTATTTATGTTAAGCGATATTTTTATCTGAAAGCCATTGAATAACAATTTCATTAAATCTTTCAGGATGTTCCATCATAGCTGCATGACCACATTTTTTTAGCCAAAATAAATCTGAGTTTGGAAGCAGTTCATGGAATTCATCAGCAACATTTGGAGGGGTAACAATGTCATCCTCACCCCAAATTAAGCATACTGGTAAGGACATTTTTGGTAAATCTTTTGCCATATTATGTCTAATAGCGCTTTTAGCGATTGCAAGAGTTTTAACCAACTTGTGTCTATTGTTGACAGTCTCAAAAACTTCATCAACTAATTCTTTAGTAGCAACTTTTGGATCATAAAAAACTTCTTCCACCTTTTTTTTCATTACGTCATAATCACCCCTTCTTGTATATCCACTTCCCATCGCGCTTTCATATAGTCCTGAACTACCGGTTAAGACTAAAGCTGCAGCTCTTTTTTTGAATAATTTTGTATAATAAAGGCCTACATGACCACCTAGTGAGTTTCCAAGTAGTATAAACTTATCTAATTTTTTAAATTCAATAAATTCATTTAGATATTCAGCAAAAGCTTTTACAGATGTGCTTAGTAAGGGTAAATCATACAAAGGCAGTTCTGGAACTAAAACTTTAAAATTATTTTTACTGAAAGATATTATGGATTTTTCAAAATTTGATAGTCCACCCATAAGTCCGTGTAGAAAAATTATTGGAGTTCCAATTCCCTTTTCAATGTATTTAAATTTGTCTTCTTGTTTGGGGGTTAATTCCATTATAAAAATAATTTTATAATACAAAAATAAACATATTTTATTTAAGATATATTTAAATGATTTTTTATTCAAATTTTTAAGTTTATTAACAATCCTTAAACTGATATTGTTAATTATTTACCTCCCCAACATAAATAGCTGAAAATCAAAGTTTTAAAAAATTAAATTAAGTTTTTTATCGATATTTTATGCGTTTAATAGATTTTTATTAACAATGTGGTAAATTGTGGTAAAATGTGGTAACTTTTTTCTTAAATTTGATTGTATCTATTATTAAGAAGAAATGAAACCACTTATAGGAACACATGAATGCAAGGCAGATGTTAAGGGAAGGATTATGCTACCGTCTTCTTTAAAAAAGCAATTGTCATCTGTGTTGCAAGACGGTTTTGTTTTAAAGCGTGCTGTGTTTCAAAATTGTTTGGAGCTCTACCCAATCACAGAGTGGAATGAACTGATTGAAAATGTAAATTCATTAAACAGGTTTAAAAAGAAAAATAATGACTTCATAAGAAGGTTTACAGCTGGTGTAAGGTTAGTTGAGTTAGATTCTTCAGGTAGGTTTTTAATACCTAAGGATTTGATTGATTTTGCAGATATTTCTAAAGATATAGTTATTTCTTCATCTGTAAATATTATTGAAATATGGGACAAGAGTAGTTATGAAAAGGTTTTAAAAGATTCAGCAATAGATTTTGCAGCACTAGCTGAAGATGTAATGGGTAACGATGATTAAGTTATGAAGTACCACAATCCTGTTTTGTTGAATGAGTCTGTAGCAGGTTTGAATATTATTGAAAATGGTATTTATGTTGATGTAACCTTTGGAGGAGGAGGTCATAGCAGGGAGATCTTAGCTAAACTCGGAGAAAAAGGAAGGCTAATTGCATTTGATCAAGATCAAGATGCATTGGAGAATATAATTAACGATGATAGGTTTTTATTAATTAACAAAAATTTCATGTATTTAAAAGAAAATTTACTTTCAATTAATATTGATAAAG
>JABHBC010000148.1 GCA_018674025.1 Flavobacteriaceae bacterium | reverse complement strand
GTTTAAAAATCTAAGTAGTTTTTTTAAACTATTTAATTTTCCATGATATGGTGCGTATCTAGTGCTTATATCTAACCAATTTCCCTTTTTAACAATAGGTTTTTGATGTGAAAATAATCTGTAGCCAGATTCACCATGATATGCACCCATTCCACTTTCTCCAACTCCTCCAAATGGAAGTCTATGATTTCCAAATTGAATCATTGTGTCATTAATTACTCCACCTCCAAAACTTAACTTATTAATGATATCATTATAAAAGTCTGAATTTTTACTAAATACGTAAAGAGCTAATGGTTTTTCGTAATTATAAATTAATTTAAAAATATCTTTTTTATCGTTAAATTCTAGTATTGGAAGTATTGGTCCAAAAATTTCATCTTTCATTAAATCAGATTTTAAATCAGGATTATTAATTATTGTAGGGGATAAATATTTGTTATCAATATTGTAATTACCTCCATAAATAATTTCCTGATCAATAAGCATAGAAATTAATCTTTCTGTATTTTGTTTATTTATAATTCTAGGATAGTCCATTGAATCTTCTTGATTTTTTCCATAAGCTCTTTCTATTTCTAAAATTAATTCATCAATCAATTTCTTTTTAATAGATTTTTCAACTATTAAATAATCGGGAGCGATACAAGTCTGACCCGCATTAACAAATTTACCCCAGATTAATCTTTTTGCTGTAAGTTTGATATCTGTATCCTTATCAATTATGCATGGATTTTTACCTCCAAGCTCTAAAGTTAATGGAGTTAAGAATTTGGAAGCTGCTTTGGCAACAATTTTACCAACATTTACGCTACCGGTAAAAAATATGTAATCCCATCGAAGCTCTAATAGTTTTGAAGCAACCTTTGAATCTCCTAAAATTACTTTTACATATTCATCTGAAAAAATACTTGAAATAATTTCTTGAATTAATTTTGAAGTATGAGGAGAGTGTTCACTAGGTTTGATAACAACTGTATTTCCTGCTGCTATTGAAGAAATAAGTGGTAGTAATGCTAATTGAAAAGGGTAATTCCAAGGAGAAATAATAAGAGTAATCCCATATGGTTCTAAAAATAAGTAATCCTTGGAAGGAAAACTAGCTAGAGTTGACTTTACTCTTTTAGGTTTACTCCATTTCTTAAGTTTTTTCTTTATTAACTTAATTTCACTTTTTAAAATAGCAATTTCAGTTAAATAACTCTCAAAATTAGATTTGTTCAAATCTTTTTTAAGGGCTTCAAAAATTTTTGATTCGTTACTTGTAATAGATGAGTCAAGTTTTTCTAGTAGTTGAATTCTTTTTTGTACACTTCTTGTTTTTCCAGAAAGAAAAAAAGTTTTTTGCTTATTAAAAAAATCCAAATTTAACATAAGATATATTTAAAGGCAAGAATCCCATATAGGATCTTGTGGGGTTGGGGAAGTTAAATTAATATATTTTTTGGTCACAGGATGAATAAATTCTAATTTTCTAGAGTGTAAATTTATTCCAGCATTTTTATTACTTCTTTTGGCGCCATACTTTAAATCTCCTTTTATAGGGGATCCTACAGAACTTAATTGACATCTAATTTGGTGATGTCTTCCTGTTTTAAGGATTATTTTTAATAAATAATAATTGTCTAGTTTTTTAGCTATTTCATAGTCAAGAATAGACTTTTTTTTATCTTTACCTTCTTCTGTATAGCTTGTAGATTTATTATTTTTTGGATTTTTTTTAAGCCAACTAACAATTGTTCCGTAATCTTTCTTTGGTTTATTTTTTACAATTGCCCAATAAGTTTTTTTGATTTCTTTATCAACAAGCATTTTATTTAATCTTGTTAATGCTTTTGAGGTTTTGGCAAAAATTATTGCACCGCTGGTGGGTCTATCAATTCTGTGGACTGTTCCTAAGAAAACATCTCCAGGTTTTTTGTATTTAAATTTTATATATTTTTTAACATGGTCTAGTAGGGGAGTGTCACCAGTTTTATCTCCTTGGACTATATCTCCACACCTTTTGTTTATTACAATGATATGATTGTCTTCATGGAGAATCAATAAATTGTTTTCATTGCTTCTGTTGTCCATTATAAACTAATACTGTTCTTCTTTGTTAGGGAAATTTTTAGTCTTAACATCCTTACTGTACTGAGATATAGCTTTAGACATATCATCGTATAGACTTAAATATCTTCTTAAAAACCTAGGATTAAATTGTTTGGTCATTCCTAACATATCATGTAAAACAAGCACCTGACCATCAACTTCACTACCCGCTCCAATACCTATCACAGGAATGCTTAAGGTTTTAGATATTGTAGCCGCTAATTTTGCAGGAATTTTTTCTAAAACTATTGCAAAGCACCCAACTTTTTCTAACATTTTTGCATCCTGAATTAATTTTGCTGCTTCAGCTTCCTCTTTTGCTCTAACTGTGTATGTTCCAAATTTGTATATAGACTGAGGGGTTAAACCTAAATGCCCCATAACTGGAATTCCAGCATTAATAATTCTTTTGATAGAATCTTTGATTTCTTTTCCTCCTTCAAGTTTAACTGAGTGAGCACCACTTTCCTTCATAATTCTTATAGCTGATCTTAAAGCTTCTTTTGAATCACTTTGGTATGTTCCAAACGGGAGATCTACAACTACTAGTGATCTATTAACTCCTCTTATCACAGAAGAAGCATGGTAAATCATTTGATCCAATGTAATCGGTAAAGTAGTTTCATGTCCGGCCATTACATTACTTGCAGAATCGCCTACCAATATAACATCAATTCCTGATCCATCAACTATTTGAGCCATAGTGTAGTCATAGGCAGTTAGCATGGAAATCTTTTCATTCTTAGACTTCATATCAGTTAAAGTCTTGACAGTTATTCTTTTGTATACTTCTTTGTGTATTGACATTATGATTGATTTAAAGTGTAAATGTAATAAATATAAGCATAGTTAAAATTTATTTTTAAAAATTGTTTCCACCTTAAATCTTTACAAAAAATGACAAAATGGCATAATTATTGTTAAATAAATGACAAATTTGATAAATATTTCTATTGGCACAATCATTGAATAACTAATGTTGAATTTAAAAATGAATTTAATAATTAAATAAATATAATATGAGTAAAATTATCGGAATAGATTTAGGAACTACAAATTCATGTGT
>JABHBC010000147.1 GCA_018674025.1 Flavobacteriaceae bacterium | reverse complement strand
GGATTAGTCATAATCATTAACTGACCAAAATAAGAAGGGTCTGTATAAATTTCTTGATAACCAGTCATTCCTGTGTTGAAACAAACCTCTCCAAATGCAGTACCTTCACCAAAGACAGACTTTCCATAGAATATGGTTCCATCAGACAGTAATAAAATTGCTTTTTTTCTTTTCTTGTATTCCATGTAATGTAAACTACAGTAAAAATAAATATAATAATCAATATTATAATTATTAATAAATAAAAAAAGAGGCTAAATTATAACCTCTTTATTAACAATTTAAAAATATACGAATTAAGAAAGCGTATAAATATTAAATATTACTATGGTATTCTAAAAGTTTTATAATGTCATCGATTTTCTTTAAAGAAAGAGAATTTGATTCGATAAACATATCAAGTTTGGATGTATTTAATTTATCCAATTTTAGATACTTGTAAATAGATTTCTTTTTAAGCTTTATAGGGTTAATAGATCCATTTACCATAATAAAAAATTCTTCACCTCTTACATATCTATCATTGGGTCTGTTCACCATAGGATTCGCAGATCCTGAAATTAACTTAACTTCAAACCCCTTCATGAACTTATACTGATCTGTATCATATAACATTTCATATACTCTATTATCATCATCATAGTAAAAGTTCTTGTAGGTCTTATTATTTATTACAATTTTTTTGATATTGTTAAATGTAAATGAGAATATGGAATCTGAATCATTCATTTTTGCTTCAAATGAATTTCTTTTAAGATTCAAGTTAACACGCTTAACAAGTAACTTTTCATCTGAAATAGTGTGAATTACAGCAGTGTTATTCCAACCTTCAAACAGATGAACTGTACCATCAATATATCTTTTTGGATTGTAGAACATCATAGAGTTACCGTAACTAGCACCGTTTCCAGTTGCTAATTGAGCATAATTTTCCATAGCTTGACTACCCCCAGCTTCTACAGAATTGGTTTGAGCTAATGAAAGTGATACTGAAAATAAAAACGTAATAAATAAAAATAAATATCTCATAACAAAAAAGTTTTTTTAAGTTCTTTAAATGATTTGGGTTCTATTTTTCTTCAGATGATTCAGGCTTTTCAGCAGGACTATCATCTTCTTGTGGTTTAGCATCTACATTTTCAGTAGGTGTTTCAGAGTTTTCAGCTACTTCTTCAGTTTCATTTGTCGTCTCTATTGAAGCTTCAACAGACTTTGTAGACTCTACGATAGGATTATTATCTTCAGAAACAACTGCTTCAGATGATTCTATTTGCACATCTTCAACTTTGGGAGTTGTACTTTTTTTACGTCTTCTAGTAGAAGATTTCTTCTTTTTACCAGAATTATATGTTTCATTATAATCAACAAGTTCAATCATTGCCATATCAGCATTGTCACCAAGCCTGTTTCCTAATCTAATAACTCTAGTGTAACCGCCTGGTCTATCAGCAATTTTAGCTGACACATCACGAAATAATTCAGCAACAGCCTCCTTTTGTCTTAGTCTAGAAAAAACGATTCTTCTATTTTGAGTTGTATCATTTTTAGATTTAGTAATCAGAGGTTCAACAAACTGCTTTAATGCTTTAGCTTTAGCAGTAGTAGTATTGATTCGTTTGTGTTCTATCAGAGAACAAGCCATATTAGCTAGCATAGATTTTCTATGAGCTGTTTTTCTTCCTAAATGGTTTATTTTTTTTCCGTGTCTCATTATTCAATTTATTTAAACTCTAATAAAGTTAGTCTTTATCTAATTTATATTTTGTTAAATCCATTCCGAAATTTAATCCTTTAACAATTACCAATTCTTCTAATTCAGTAAGAGATTTTTTACCAAAGTTTCTAAATTTCATAAGATCATTTTTGTTAAATGAAACTAAATCACCAAGAGTATCTACTTCGGCAGCTTTTAAACAATTTAAAGCACGAACAGAAAGATCCATATCAATTAATTTAGTTTTAAGTAATTGACGCATATGTAATGACTCTTCATCATAAGTTTCTGTTTTTGCAATTTCATCAGCTTCAAGAGTGATTCTTTCATCTGAAAATAACATGAAGTGATGTATCAAAATTCTAGCCGCATCGGTTAGTGCATCTTGAGGATTAATAGAACCATCTGTCATTATTTCAAAAACTAACTTTTCGTAATCAGTTTTTTGTTCTACTCTAAAGTTCTCTACTGAGTATTTTACATTTTTTATTGGAGTAAAAATAGAGTCAGTAAAAATTGTTCCAATTGGAGCAGAAGATTTTTTATTTTCTTCAGCTGGAACATAACCTCTACCTTTTTCAATAGAAAGTTCCATTTGGATTTTGACTTTAGAATCTAAGTTACAAATAATCTGATCTGAATTTAAGATTTGAAATCCAGAAATAAATTTCTGAAAATCACCAGCTGTAATTTTATCTTGACCTGAAAGAGAAATAGAAACAGTTTCATTATCAACTTCTTCAATTTGTCTCTTAAAACGTATTTGTTTTAAATTTAAAATAATTTCAGTAACATCTTCTACAACCCCAGAGATTGTTGAAAATTCATGATCAACTCCTTCAATCTTCACTGAAGTAATTGCAAAACCTTCAAGAGATGATAATAAAACTCTTCTAAGAGCATTACCAACTGTTAAGCCGTAACCAGGTTCAAGTGGTCTGAATTCGAATTTACCGTCGAAATCAGTTGAATTAATCATTATTACTTTATCCGGTTTTTGAAAATTTAATATTGCCATAATACTTTGTATATTAATTATTATTTTGAGTACAATTCAACAATGAACTGTTCGTTAATATTTTCTGGAATTTGAATTCTTGCAGGAACTGAAACATAAGTTCCTTGCATTTGATCGCTATTCCAAGTGATCCATTCAAATACACTTGAAGAATTAGAAAGAGCTCTTTCTATCGTCTCAAGAGATTTAGATTTTTCTCTAACAGCTACAATATCTCCAGGTTTTAAACTGTAAGATGGTATATTCACTATACCTCCATTAACAGTGATATGTCTGTGAGACACAAGTTGTCTTGCTCCACTTCTTGAATTTGATAAACCCATTCTAAAAACAACATTATCTAATCTAGATTCACAGAGTTGTAATAAAACTTCACCTGTAATACCAGTAGTAGCAGTAGCTTTTTTGAACATATTTCTGAATTGCTTTTCTAGAATACCATAAGTATATTTAGCTTTTTGCTTCTCCATAAGTTGTACAGAGTACTCAGATTTTTTTCCACGTCTACGAGTGTTACCGTGTTGACCTGGAGGGTAATTTCTTTTTTCGAAAGACTTATCTTCTCCGAAAATAGCCTCACCAAATTTTCTTGCAATTTTTGTTTTTGGACCAGTATATCTTGCCATTTTTTTGTTTTTTTAGAGTAACTATGAATTAAGGTCTTAATCTAATCCTTCGATAGTATTTTGTCTCTGATTTATACTTAATTATTATTAAACTCTTCTACGTTTTGGAGGTCTACACCCATTGTGAGGAGTTGGAGTCACATCAATGATTTCTGCGACTTCAATACCAGCATTATGTATAGATCTTATTGCTGATTCTCTTCCATTTCCAGGACCTTTTACATATACCTTAACTTTTCTTAACCCTGCATCTTTTGCAACAGCAGCTGCATCTTCCGCAGCTAATTGAGCAGCATAAGGAGTGTTTTTCTTTGAACCTCTAAAGCCCATCTTACCAGCAGATGACCAAGAGATAACGTCTCCTTTTTTGTTAGTTAATGATATTATAATATTGTTAAATGAAGCAACAATATGTGCCTCACCTATTGAATCAACTATTACTTTACGCTTTTTAGTACTTGACTTTGCCATATTACTAATTATTATTTAGTTACTTTTTTCTTGTTCGCAACTGTTTTTCTTCTTCCTTTTCTAGTTCTAGAGTTGTTTTTAGTTCTTTGGCCTCTCAATGGTAAGCCAGATCTATGTCTAATGCCTCTATAACACCCAATATCCATTAATCTTTTAATGTTTAATTGTGTTTCAGATCTTAATTCACCTTCAATGGTGAAAGAACTTACAGCCTCACGAATTTTACTGATATCTGAATCAGACCAATCACTAACTTTAACGCTCTCGTCAACTCCAGCTGACATCAAAATTTCTTTTGCACGAGTTCTACCTATTCCGAAAATATAGGTAAGGGAAATAACTCCTCTCTTTTGTTTTGGTATATCTACACCTGCTATTCTTGCCATAATTAACCTTGTCTTTGTTTAAACCTTGGATTCTTTTTGTTTATCACATAAAGTCTACCTTTTCTACGTACGATTTTACAATCTGCACTTCTTTTTTTTACTGAAGCTCTTACTTTCATGATTTTTTATTAATATCTATATGTTATGCGAGCCTTAGATAAATCATAAGGACTCATTTCTAATTTAACTTTATCTCCTGGTAATAATTTGATATAGTGCATACGCATCTTACCAGAAATATGTGCAGTCACTATGTGACCATTTTCTAATTCTACTCTAAACATTGCATTTGACAATGCTTCTATTATTGAGCCATCTTGCTCTATTGCTGCTTGCTTTGCCATTAGATTCCTGTTTTTCTGTTTTTACCTGCTTTCATTAATCCGTCATAATGCTTATTTAATAAATACGAGTTAACTTGTTGCATAGTATCTATGGCTACACCAACCATAATTAATAAAGATGTACCTCCAAAGAATAATGCCCACCCTTGTTGAACATCCATAAATTGAACGACAAAAGCAGGGAATACGGCTATTAATGCTAAAAATACTGATCCTGGAAGTGTAATGTGAGACATAATTTTGTTTAGATATGTATCTGTTTCTGTGCCGGGTCTTATTCCAGGAATAAAACCACCACTTCTTTTCAAATCATCTGCCATTTTACTAGTTGGAACAGTAATAGCAGTATAGAAAAAAGTAAAGATCATTATTAATAGACCAAACACAACATTATACCAAAATCCAAAAATATCACTAAAATTAGAAATCATCCATTGACCAATAGAGTAATCTTTTAACAAACTAGATCCACCTATTAAACCAGGAACAAACATTAATGCTTGAGCAAATATTATTGGCATCACACCTGATGCATTTAATTTTAATGGTAAAAATTGTCTAGATCCAGAAATATTTTTTTCATAACTACCAGAAGCAGTTCTTCTTGCATATTGAACAGAAATTCTTCTAACTGCCATAACCAAGTATACTGAAGCAAGAATTATTAACCACCATATTACTAATTCAATTAAAATCATCATCAAACCTCCATTAGATCCAGTAACTCTAGCTGCATATTCTTGTATGAATGACTGTGGCATTGTTGCTATAATACCTACAGTAATTAATAAGGATATACCATTTCCAATTCCTTTATCAGTAATCTTTTCTCCTAGCCACATTGCAAAAATACAGCCAGTAACTAGTATAATAGTTCCAGTAAAGAAAAACAATGGTCCTTGGCCAAGCAAAAATGCTTCTTGAGGAATACCGAACATTATATCTAAACTAGCTAAATATCCAGGCGCTTGAACTAAACATATCGCTATAGTAAGCCATCTTGTGATTTGAGTGATTTTTTTCTGACCACTAGCCCCTTCTTTTTGAAGTTTTTGAAGATATGGAATCGCAATCCCCATCAATTGAACTACAATTGAAGCAGATATATATGGCATAATTCCAAGTGCAAATACAGATGCATTTGCAAAAGCACCACCAGTAAATGCATTAAGTAATCCAAGTATACCTTCAGATGTTTCAGATTTTAAACTACCCAACATCTCTGCATCAATACCAGGAAGTGTTATTTGAGCACCAAATCGGTAAACAACCAACATAAATAGAGTGAAAAGAATTCTGTCTTTCAACTCAGTTATATTCCAAATATTTTTTATTGTATCTATAAACTTCATATATAATTATAATGTTACCGCTTCTCCTCCAGCAGCTTCGATTGCACTTTTTGCTGAAGCTGTAAATTTATGTGCAGTTACTTTAATTTTTGCTTTTAATTCTCCTCTTCCTAGAATCTTAACTAGTTCATTTTTTCTAGCTAATCTTAATTCAACAATTGAATTAAAATCTAATTCATCTTTAACTTTCTTGTTATCTACCAATTCTTGAATAACATCTAAATTTATTCCTTGATATTCTTTTCTATTAATATTCGTAAACCCAAATTTAGGCACACGTCTTTGTAGTGGCATTTGACCACCTTCAAATCCTATTTTTCTAGAGTAACCAGATCTAGACTTAGCACCTTTATGACCTCTAGTAGCAGTGCCACCTTTACCTGATCCTTGACCTCTACCTATTCTTTTACTGTTGTTATTAACTGATCCTTCAGCAGGTTTTAAATTACTTAAATCCATTCTAAGTGTTTTTTTTTATTAAGCCTCTTTAAAAGAAACTAAATGATTAACTTTTTTTATCATACCAAGGATATTAGCAGTTGCATCATGTTCAATACTTTGCCCAATTCCTTTAAGACCAAGAGCCACTAAAGTTCTTTTTTGTCTCTGAGTACGGTTTATTGCACTTCTTTGTTGTGTTATTATAATCTTTTTCATCTTAATTATCCGTTAAAAACTTTTTGTAGAGATATACCTCTATTTTTAGCTATTGTATTAGCATCTCTCAGATTCAGTAAAGCCTCAAAGGTAGCTTTTACTACATTATGTGGATTTGAAGAACCTTGAGATTTAGATAATACATCATGTACACCAACTGCTTCAAGAACAATTCTCAATGCACCACCAGCAATTACACCAGTACCAGGCGCAGCAGGGATTATATTAACTCTAGCTCCTCCATATTTACCTTTTTGCTCATGTGGAAGAGTTCCTTTTATTAAAGGAATT
>JABHBC010000146.1 GCA_018674025.1 Flavobacteriaceae bacterium | reverse complement strand
TCTTCAGTATTTTTATCTTTTGCAAAACTATCAGGGTCTTCACCCTCAGGCAAATTACATATTTTAACATTCATCCCTTGCTCAAGTATTATGTCAATACCTCTAAAAGCAGCATTTATTCCTGCAGAATCTCCATCAAATACTACCGTTATATTATTTGTAAGTCTATTAATTAGTCTTATTTGGTCTGAACTTAAAGCAGTCCCCGATGAAGAAACTACATTACGTATTCCTCTTTCATACATCCTCATCACATCAGTATATCCTTCGACTAAAAAACAATTGTCTTGTTTTGCAATCTCCTGTTTGGCATGAAATAAACCATATAAGACTTTACTTTTGTGGTAAATCTTACTTTCAGGTGAGTTAAGGTACTTAGCAGTAGATTTTGAGGTTTTTAGTGTTCTTCCCCCAAAACCTAAAACCCTACCAGACATACTTAGTATAGGGAAAATTACTCTTCCTTTAAATCTGTCAAATTTCTTATCCTCTTTAACAATTGTTAAACCAGATTTTTCTAAAAATTCAATTTTGTAGCTATCTTTTATAGCTTGATCTGTAAAACTAGTCCATTCATCTTTACAATACCCTAATTGAAATCTATTAATAGTGTCTTCTGCAAATCCTCTTTCCTTAAAATAACTTAACCCTATCGACTTACCTTCATCAGTTTTTTTAAGGGTTTTTTGAAAAAACTTGTTAGCATAATCACTTACTAAATATAAACTCTCCATTTCATCAGACTCGAGTTTTTGTTCGTTTGTTTGCTCGGTTTCTTCAACTTCAATATTATATTTATTTGCTAAGTATTTTATAGCTTCTGGATAAGTGAAGTGTTCATGCTCCATCAAAAAAGTAATAGCGGTACCGCCTTTTCCACTGGAAAAATCTTTCCAAATCTGTTTTACTGGAGATACCATAAAACTAGGAGTTCTTTCTTCACTAAACGGGCTTAATCCTTTAAAATTCGATCCAGATTTTTTTAATTGAACAAAGTCTCCAATGACTTCCTCAACTCTTGAAGATTCGAATACTTTATCAATTGTGGACTTTGAAATCACTTTTTTTTAATTTTTAATAAATATAAGATATATCATTTAAAAATTATCACGAATTAAATTTATGAAACCAATATTTAAAAGATTATTAATAATAATTACATTAAGAAAATGAATAATTAAATCCATAAGTATAATATTTTGTACTTTTATAAGTAACAAACCAATAATCAACTACTTATGAAAAAAATTACTTTTTTATTATCACTAATTATCACTAGTTCAATTTATGCTCAATCTTTGCAAATGCCAGATATTCCAGCTGAAGGAGTAGTCTATGAAACACTAACCTTAAACTCTACATTCGGAATTCCTCCATCCGATAGTTGGGATTTTTCTGACTTTGAGCCAGTTGATCAGGTAGATGTAACAATGATTCCAATTGAAAATTCACAATATAACGCTGCTGCATATCCAAATACTACACATGTAAAATCATTTCTATCAGGCAGTCAACAAGTTGTTCAATTCCCTGGATTTACATCAACTGGATACACATATAATGGAGAAAGTAGCATTATATTTAATAACTATTACGCTCCACTTACAATAATGCCTTACCCTTTTAGTGTTGGTGATACCTGGACTGATGCAGTTTACGATATTGCGTTTACGTGTCCAATATGTCCTCCTTCTATGTTTAGAGATCATGAAGTTGAAACACAAGCTTTAGACTCTGGGACAGTGACTATGCCAGATGGAACTGTTTATGAAAATGTTATATTAGTTCAACATACTGCTACATTTTCTGATGCCCAAACCGGCTCTTCACCATGTGTGACAACAAGGACATCTCATTTTTGGTGGGCTGAAGATTTAGGAATTCCTTTGATTGAAACTTACTTCCAAACTACAAGTGGAGCTTGTAGTTTTGATGATGTTTCATTTACCAGATTTTACTCGAATTCAACTGAATATGTAAGTGATTGTCCTGACGAATATGAATTACCAATAGTTTGGAGGGACGGTTTTGAATGCCATACTCCATTTGCAATTGACAATATCGAAGGCTGGACAGCGATAGACGGAGAAGGTGGTACTACATGGGGAGCCAACGATGTTGACTTTACAAATGAATCATATGTTGGTGCTGGTATTATTTGGAATAGTAATGAAGCTGACAATTTAGGAAATGATATTTCAGGTTACAATGCATATGAAGGAAATCAAGGCTTATATTTCTTTGCTTCAGGTGCAAATAGTACCCCATTTCCAAATGATGATTGGATGATAAGCCCTGAATTTACTATTAGTGGGGTTAGTTCACCTACACTTACTTTTTGGGCTAAGTCTATAACAGATGCATATGGCCTAGATAGATTTCAAATAGCAATTGGCAGTAGTACAAACCCTGCAGATTTCACTGTGATTTCAGCTGGAGCATACGAAGAGGCTCCTATCGAGTGGACACAGTACGAGTACGATTTAAGTGCGTATGATGGTCAAACTGTTAGAGTTGGTATACATTGCGTGAGTAATGATTCTTTCGTACTACAAATGGATTCATTTGTTGTAGAGGGTACATTAGGTGTGAACGATGTTCAATCTCTTGAAATGAACATTTATCCAAACCCAGTTAATGGTAATTTTGTAACAATACAAACTCCATCAAATGGAACGAAGTATGTTGAGGTATTTGATATCACTGGAAAGAGATTAATCAATACATCATTAAGTGCCGATACTTTAGAAGTTAGTTCATTAAGTGCAGGAGTGTACTTAATAAAAGTAACTGTTGAAGGTCAGAGTAAAACATCTAAATTAATAGTTAGATAATTACACGATTAAATAATTTCAAAAAAAAGCACCTTAATTAAAATTAAGGTGCTTTTTTATTTATGCTTAAATAGAGTATTGTTATTGGTTTTTATTAGCCAATTGACCACATGCAGCATCAATATCCTTACCTCTAGATCTTCGAAAAGTAACAGTGATATTATTTTTTTCTAAAACATTCATATATAAAGCAATGGCAGAATTATTTGCTTG
>JABHBC010000145.1 GCA_018674025.1 Flavobacteriaceae bacterium | reverse complement strand
CTCCTGATTTTAATTTAAATATGATGCAAGATTATTTAAAGACATGGTCTACAAAGTTTGATATGGAATATGGTGGTTCAGAAGGTATGCCAAAATTTATGATGCCTAATAACTTACATTTTTTATTGAAATATTCTTATCAAACAAAAAATAAAGAAATCCAGAATTTTGTTGAAATTTCATTAGAAATGATGGCTTTTGGTGGTGTCTATGATCAAATTGGAGGAGGGTTCTCAAGATATTCTGTTGACAATAAATGGCATATACCACATTTTGAAAAAATGTTATATGATAACGCACAATTAATAAGTTTATATTCTGATGCTTATAAACTGACTAAAAATAAACTATATAAAAATGTAGTTTATGAAACTATTAGCTTTCTTAACTCAGAATTAAAAGACAATAGTGGTGGTTATTACTCATCTTTAGATGCGGACAGTAAAACAGATACTAATGTTTTAGAGGAAGGAGCATTTTATGTTTGGACAAAAGAAGAGTTAAAAAAAGTTTTAAAAGATAAATATACTTTGTTTTCTGATTATTATAACATAAATGAATACGGATACTGGGAAGATGACAAGTATGTTCTCATAAGAAATAAAAAAGATGTAGACATTGCATCTAAATACAATATTTCTGAAGATGAATTAATGCAATTAATTCAAAGCTGTAAATCAGAATTAATTAAAATTAGAAACAAAAGAATAAAGCCTAGGCTTGATGATAAAATTTTGTCCTCTTGGAATGGATTAATGATTAAAGGGTTTGCAGATTCATACAAAGCATTTAATGAACCTGATTTTTTAGATGCAGCTGTTAAAAATGGAGAATTTATTGTGAAAAATTTATTACAAAAAGACGGACAACTATTGCGTAATTATAAAAATAATAAAGGTTATATAAATGGTTATTTAGAAGATTATTCAGCGGTCATAAGTGGGTTTATTGCTTTGCATGAAATCACCCTTGATGACAAATGGTTGAAATACTCAAAAAAAATTACCGATTATGTATATAATCATTTTTACAATGAAGAGACTAAGATGTTTTATTTTACATCTGATTTAGATGAAAAACTTTTATCAAGGACTGTTAATTTTAGAGATAATGTAATTCCTTCTAGCAATTCTATGATGGCTAATAATTTGTTTTTACTTTCTCATTACTTTGATAATGAATATTATTTGGAAACAGCTAAATCAATGTTAAATAACATCTCACCTGAATTTGATTCATATCCTGATGGATTCTCCAACTGGTTAGATTTAATGCTTAAATTAAGTGATTCATTTTATGAGGTAGCAATAGTTGGGGAAAATGCCTTGATTAAAGCAACAGAAATTAATAAAAATTTTAAGCCTAACAAATTAATCATAGGCAGTTTAAATGAAAGTGATTTACCTCTTTTAAAAAATAGACATATTGATGGAGATACATTTATATATGTTTGTGTGAAAAAAGCCTGTAGACTGCCTGTAAAAACAACTCAAGAAGCTTTAGGATTTATTAATTAGACTTCAATCTATTTCCAATAAATTCTTTTAAATAAAAAGGTTCGAAATTAGCCGTATCTTCAAAATCATTTGAAATAAATTTTAGAGAAGCTAACTTTCCGATTTCAATTGAAGAAGGTAGCTTATGTTCAACAAAAATAGCATTGGGGCTATCAATTATACTTTTAGTTTTTTCGTTTGCATTACCTAAAAAATATACTTTATTTGTTTTTAAATATTCTTGAAAAGAATCTTTTGTCAAAATTTCAGCTCTTGTTTCCCTTATTTTAGTGAACTTTTTGTCATAGACAGAAGAATATACTTCCATTCTTCTAGCATCAATAAGAGGAACTATAAAACCATCTGGTGATTCAATTTGATGTGCAAATGCATCCAAGGTATCAACAGAAATTAAAGGTATTCCTAGAGCAAAACATAATCCTTTTGCAGATGACACACCAATTCTAAGCCCTGTATATGATCCAGGACCTTTGCTAACGCTTACAGCAGAAAGATCTTTAGAAGATACTTTTGAGTCTTCTAAAATAGAATTAATAAATACGTGTAACCTTTTTGAATGAGAGTAATTTTGATCATTTTCTTGCTTAAACGAAACTAATTCAGAATTCTTAAATAAGGAAACTGAACAGTTTGTAGTGGAAGTTTCTATGTTTAAAATATAGCTCAATAGATTATTATTTACCCATATAAAAATCTAAAACCTTGGTTTTAAATATAAAATCATATTTGGAATTAATAAGAGATGATTGCGCGTTCAACAACCTAAATCTTACCTGTTCTAAATCAATAGTATTAATAGCTCCAAGCTGATATCTTTGCTGAGAATTTTCAAAAGCTAACTGTTGAGATTGTAATGACTTTTTTGCTGCTTGGTAAGACTTCAAAGCGGCTTTAGCGTCTGTATAAGCTCTTTGTACTGTAGCTTCTACGTTAAGCTTAGCTTGAATCAGTCCTAAATCTGAATTGTTTTCTTGAATTTTTGATTTAGCAACATTTGTTTTAATTTGATTTCTTGAAAAGATTGGAACACTAATGTTCATATTAAGACTATGCCCCTTGTTATCATTTATTTGTTGAAAAAAAGAATTATCAGAAGTTAAGTTAGAGAAGTTTGCACTTGCATTAAAACCATAACCAAATGAAACACTAGGAAGGTATGCGCTTTTAGATATTTTAGTATTGTATTTTGCTAATTCTATATTGTTGTTTGCAACTTTTATTTCATTTCGATTAACTAAAGCATAATTTAAAACAGGTTTGATGTCTGAATATAATAGATTTTCAGATGGAACTTCTACATCAATAGACACAACATTAAAACCCTCTAATGGGATCTGTAATATTTGAGATAAAGTTAATAATGATAGTTTATAATTATTTTCAGCAGAGGTTAAATTCTGTTCATCCAAACTAAGTGTAGCCTCTGCATCAATGATATTTGCTTGAGGCTGAACTCCAGCTTCAACTAAATTTCTAATCTGCTGTAATTGTTTGAATGAAAATTCATATTGTGATTTAGCTAAAGCTAAATTCTCTCTGCTAAATAGGATATTTAAATAATTATTAGCTACGTTTAGAGAAACATCATCTTTAATTTTATTCAACTCATTTTCACTTCTCTCCAAGTTAACCTTAGATTGTCTTAGAACATTTAAGTTTCTAAATCCATTAAATACGGTCTGAGATATATTAAACCCAACACTGGAAGAATTAAATGTTCTATCTGCAAATTCTCCAGGATATAATTCAACTGTACCAATGCTCATAGATTGATTAAGGTTGGAACTAAGTGATGGTAAAAAATTACCTTTAGATGCAATAATATCTTGATCATTTGAGAGAATAGTGTTTTGAGCTTGTAAAATTGAAATATTATTCTCCAATGCATAATCCACACATTGTTGTAAGTCCCAAAGCTTCTCTTGACTTAAAGAGGTTGTTATAGAAAATACACTTAGTACTATTATATATATATGTTTCATAATCATTATTTATTTAAATTAATCTTCAGAGTCTGGTCTTTCTTCACCATCACCACCCTTATCTTGTTCTAGAACTTTATTCCAAACTTTAATTTTATCATCTTCTTCAACACCTTCTAACACCTCAACACTAATTCCATCAGAAATACCAATAGTGATATCTTTTTTAATAAATAACCCTTCATCATTTAAAATTTCTACAAAAGGCTTTTCAGTAAACCTATTAAATTGAATCAATGACTCTTTAATGCATAAAGAATTTTCTGTATTTTCAATTTCTATTATTGCATTAGCACTATAACCAGCTCTGACTTTAGATGTCGGTATTTCAACATCTGCTTTAATTTTAAATTGTACAGCTCCATTTGCTTCAATTCCTTTGGGAGCGACAAATGTTAATTTAGAAGGAAATTCCTCTTCACCTAATGCTCCAAGAACTACTTTAATCTCCTTTCCTTCTTCTAATTTTCCTACTTCAGCTTCATCAACTTGCCCCTCGAAAATCATAATACTCATATCAGCTACAGTGGCTATAGTAGTACCAGCATTAAAGTTGTTACTTTCAATCACTTGATTTCCTTCTCTTACAGGAATTTCTAAAATTGTTCCAGAAATTTGAGCTACAATATTTGTATTTGCTGAACCTCCACCAGAAAGTGATCCTTGCTTTATGATTTTAAAAACATTTTGAGCCTCAATGTATGATTCATTAGCTTGATTTAAAGATAACTCTGAGTTCTCATAATCTTGTTTAGAAATAACACCTTTATTAAAAAGTTCTTTACTTCGTTCAAATAATCTTTTAGAATTTTCATAAGAAAGTTTAGAAGAATTAATTCTACTCTTTGCACTAGTTAGACTCTGCTCATTAGGAACAACTCTTATTTTAGCAATTAAGTCTCCTTTTTCTATCATATCTCCTTCTTCAACATAAATCATATCTACAATTCCAGTTACTTGAGGTTTTAGCTCAATTTCATCTTCTGGATTTAATTTTCCAGTAGCTACTACATTTGTATTTAGCGATGTGTAATAAGGAGTCTGTGTTTCGTATTCAATAATTGATTTTGAATTTGCATCGCTAAAGTATTTTAGCACAAAAAACAATGCGACTAGTCCCGCTGCTATTAAAGTAATTCTAGTTGGTTTATTCATTTTATTTTATTTAAATTATTCTTCTCTTAATGCTTCAATTGGTTTAATACTTGTTGCTCTTCCAGCTGGTATTAAACCTATAAGTGTTCCAAATATGACTAATATTATTAGGGATATAAAAACAATAAAAATTGATACAGACGGATTAACGAGTGTAGACTCTGGTCCTTGTCCAAAAAAACTATCCATAGCCATTAAAATCCATCCTCCAGAAATTATACCGAAAATTCCGGCAATAATAGTAAGAAAAACTGCTTCTAAAACTATTTGTCGTTTAATTTCAAATGGGGTTGCTCCAAGAGCCCGTCTAATTCCAATTTCTTTTGTTCGTTCTTTTACTGTGATAAGCAATATGTTTCCTATAGCAAAAACACCAGCTATAAGAGTGGCTATACCCACAAACCAAGTTAGAAACTGCATTCCAGTTAAAAAACCTGTTAATTGTTCAAACCTTTCTCCTAAATTAAAACTTCCAAAAGCTCTATTGTCATTAGGGTGAATTCGATTCATATTTCTTAAAATTAACTTAGCGTCATTTTCTATTTGTTTAATATTATAGTCTGGCTTTCCAGTAATAGTTAACCATCCTATATTATCTCCCTGGTTGTAAATTTGCTGAAAAGTTGTAAATGGAATATGCATTGATCCTCCAAAATCAAAGTTACCTTGCTTAAAAACTCCAACTACTTTAAAATTTATATTATTGATAACAATATATTCACCAATAGCGTTTTCGTCTTTTTCAAAAATTTGTTTATATACATCATCATTAATGACAACAATTTTCTTATTTAAATCAATATCATTTTGATTAATCCATCTACCGCTAATTAAGTTCTTTTTTTGAATTTTATCTAAAATTGGGAAATCTCCAGAGACTCCAAAGCTACCAGATAAAAATTTTCTAACCACTAATGATTGATTCTGATTTCTAGGGACAACTAACTCAATTCCAGGAACATTATTTCTAATATTATCTAATTGAGAAAATTTCAACCTTGGTCTTCTTCCTTCTTGAAATCCTTTGAATGGCCTACTTGTAGACTGAGCCCAAACAAAGACACTGTTTGTAGCAAAATCTCCAAATTCAGAATTGAATTTATTCTCGATACCTCTTGCCGATCCTAATAACCCAATTAAAAGTAAAATACCCCACCAAACACCGATCATTGTGATAACAGTTCTGATCTTATTTTTTGTAAGACTGTCAGAGACTTCTTGCCATGTATCTATATCAAATAAAAATTTAAACATATTATTCGTCTCTTAGGGCTATTATTGGTTTAATTTGAGATGCTCTTTTAGCTGGAACATAAGCAGCAATAAATCCAGAAATAATTAGTGCCAAAGTAGCCATTGCTACCAAATTTGTGCTTACACTCGGGTCGGTAATAAAATACTTATCTAACGATGGGCCATAAGCTTCCAAGATTCCAATTCCAAGTAATAAACCTACGTAGCCTGAAATTGAAGTGATCAATACTGACTCAATTAAAATAATAGATTGAATGGAACTTGGACGAGCACCAAGAGCTTTTCTTATACCTATTTCTTTGGTTCTTTCTTTAACAATAAAAATCATAATATTACTAATCCCTACAATACCTGCAATTAGAGTTCCTAATCCAATAATTAGTACAAGAATTGCTAGTACACTATTAAACTGATTTATCGAATTTGCCTCAGTTGCCCTATTTCTTAATCGAACAGCTCTTTGATCTGAGGGTTCAATATTAAATATTTTTTTTATTCTAGATTCTATATTTGTTCCAAGCGCAATTGCATTATCTAGTCCCATACTTAGGTTATAGGTCAAATTAATTTGGTCAATAAAATCGTTATTTCCATAAATTCTTTGAGCAGTTGTAAGAGGCATATAAATAATTCTTTCTTCATTATCATCTCCAATATCTTGATAAACTCCTACAACCTTGTATTGAATTTTGTTAAGATCTATGTATTCTCCAATTACTTTTTCTGTTTTAAAAAGGTCTTCTTTAACTAACCTTCCAATCACT
>JABHBC010000144.1 GCA_018674025.1 Flavobacteriaceae bacterium | reverse complement strand
TTTAATGCCAAATATTGGATGCTCTGGAACACCTATTCTAGGTGTGGATGTTTGGGAGCATGCTTATTATTTAAACTATCAAAATAGAAGAGTTGATTATATTTCTGCATTTATGGATTTAATAAATTGGAAAGTAGCTGAAACAAAATATTTATCTAATTAAATAAAAAAGGCGGACACAGTCCGCCTTTTTCCCCCAAATCAAATCACTTAATAAAGAAATTATAAAGTGAAAGTGTGAATATATTTACCTTCACCCATAATCATTTATATATTACTATTTAGTTGTTTAATTATTAGTAGTTAAATGTTTAAATATTAAAGATAAAGGCAAATTAATTAGTATGCTCTCTTTTTATTTCCTTCAAAAAAGTTTATAAATGCATTATTTACTACTCTATTTCCACCATTTGTTGGATAGTTTCCTGTGAAGTACCAATCTCCTAAATTATTTGGGCAGGCCTTATGTAAATTTTCGATGGACTGGAAGATAATCTTAACTTCTGCAGTAGTTACATCTGTGCTTAAAAGAGAAGTAATCATATTAGAAATTTCTTCTGCAGAGAACAAATCGTATAAATCTTTAACATAATTAGTTATTTCTGAATCGGGTAAAAGTTCTTGCTTTTTACATTTTTTATATGTTGATTCAATTAGTGAATATTGATTGGTTTCTTTTAAAAGTGACAATAGAGCTTTAAAAGCTACAAGGCTTTCTAGGTTTGCCATATCAATTCCATAACAATCTGGGTATCTAATTTGTGGCGCAGATGAAACAACAATTATTTTTTTAGGCCCAAGACGATCAAGCATTTTTAAGATACTTTTCTTAAGAGTAGTCCCTCTCACGATACTGTCATCTATAATAATCAAAGTATCAGTTTTATTAATCACACCATATGTGATATCATAAACATGTTCAACTAAATCATCCCTACTGCTATCTTCAGTGATAAAAGTTCTTAATTTAACATCTTTAATAGCAATTTTTTCAATTCTAGCTTTTTCACTTAATACTTCTACTATTTGCTCTTTTGAAATATTAGTGTTATTTAATATTTCATTTGTTTTTTTATTAATTAAATAGCTATCTACGCTTTCAATCATCCCATAAAATGATGTCTCAGCAGTATTGGGAATGTATGAAAAAACGGAATTGCTTACGTCATAATTAATTTCCTTTAAAATTGTGGGCATTATTAGTTTCCCCAATTCTTTTCTTTCTTTATAAATATCAGCATCACTACCTCTAGAGAAGTAAATTCTCTCAAAAGAACATGCTTTTTTTTCTGTTGGGGTGAGTATCTCTTTTATAGTTAATTCACCTGCTTTGTTTATAAGTAATGCGTTTCCAGGCGGAACTTCTTTTATCTGATTTAATTTTAAATTAAACGCAGTTTGAATAGCAGGTCTTTCAGAAGCAACGACTATAACTTCGTCATCTTTATAGTAAAAAGCTGGCCTTATTCCTGCAGGATCTCTAAGAACGAAAGAATCACCATGACCAATCATTCCTCCAATAACATAACCACCGTCCCAATCTTTTGAAGATTTTTTTAATATTTTATTAACTTTTAATCTCTCAGTAATTAATGGAGAACATTCTGACTTGGAAAAACCTTCTTTTTTTAAATCTTTATAGATTTTTCTGACTTGAGCATCTAAAAAATGACCAATTTTTTCCATTATGGTTATTGTGTCAGTGTACTCTTTTGGATGCTGCCCTAGACCTACAAGATTATTAAATAATTCTTTGACATTGGTCATATTAAAATTTCCAGCCAGGATTAAATTTCTGTGTTTCCAATTGTTTTGTCTTAAAAAAGGATGTACACTTTCTACACTGTTTTTTCCAAAAGTTCCATATCTAACATGGCCAAGCATTACTTCACCAATGTATGGAATGTGTTTTTTTTGTAAATAAACATCATCTTTAAGTAATGGGTTACTTTCCAAGA
Organism: Flavobacteriaceae bacterium; assembly: GCA_018674025.1. Classification (GTDB taxonomy): domain Bacteria; phylum Bacteroidota; class Bacteroidia; order Flavobacteriales; family Flavobacteriaceae; genus SGZJ01. The sequence continues at coordinate 3,424 of JABHBC010000144.1, read as the reverse complement.
CGTCATTAATTCTATTATTGATTTTTGAAAACACATCTTGAATTGGTTGCTGTTCAATTGAACGAACTCTGCTTATATATCTTTCGCCAGGGTCAACATCAAATTTAATACTGGCAAAACCCGCACCGTCTTGACCTCTATTGTGCTGTTTTTCCATTAAGAGATACATTTTATTTATACCATAAAATGTAGTCCCATACTTTTTTTTATAATAATCAAGCGGCTTTAGAAGTCTAATATGGGCAATTCCACACTCATGTTTTAAAGCATCACTCATTAAAGTAATATTAAGTTCTTGTTAAATAACAAAAATAGAATCAATTTTTACAAATATCTAAAAAAAGTGATTTAATTTATTTTTTAATTTTTGAGACTCTTTGTTCAATAAGATTAATATCTAAATCCATTATGTTATTTGGCCCAAAATCCTCAATGCAATATGACGCAATAGCAGTCCCATACATAACACCATTTTTAACCTCATTAAATGTAATTTTTGAACAACTAGCAAGAAAACCTGCTAATCCTCCGGCAAAAGGATCTCCAGCGCCAGTAGGATCTTTAACTTTTTCAGTAAAAAAGATTGGACAATTATAGTAATCATCTTCACCAAAAACTAATGACCCAAATTCTCCTTTTTTAATGATTAAAAATTTAGGGCCAAGCTCAGATATTTTCTTTGCCGCAACACTTAAATCACTTTCACCAGTTAATTGTTCAGCTTCCTGGTCGTTAATACATAACAAATCAACTTTTGAAATCACATTAATTAACTCATCAAGGGTGTTATCCATCCAGTAATTCATTGTGTCCAAGATTACAAGTTTTGGCTTTGAGTTCATTTGCTCCAAAACACTTAATTGAATTGAAGGATGTAAGTTTCCAAGAAGAACTATTTCTGCATTTTTATAATTTTTTGGAACTACTGGGTTAAAATCTGCGAGAACATTTAATTCCGTAGTTATAGTGTCTCTGTGATTCATATTTGAATGATAAACACCTTCCCAAAAAAAAGTTTTTCCACCTTTAACTATTTCAATGCCAGAAATATCTATTTTGTTATTTTTTAAAATAGACAAATATTCATCTGGAAAATCACCACCAATAACTGAAACTATAGCGTTGTTAATATTAAAAACTGAAGATGCTATACCAATATACATGCCTGAACCACCTAAAATTTTATCTACTTTACCAAATGGAGTTTCTATTGAATCAAAAGCGACTGTTCCAACAATAAGTAATTTGTTCATTTTTGATAGTTTTTAAGAAAGCAAATATAAATTATTTTCGTCCAAAATCTGCAGGAATTTCCCCCCAAATTTTAGTTTTCCATTTCAAAATTTTTGTTTGATAAGAATTAGATTTAAGCCATAATATAGCCCTGTCAACTAATAAAAATAGATTTTCATTTTCAATAGTTCTTTCTAATTTGGTATTGCATTTTTTTTTCCTAACCCAGCTTATTGCGGTTATAGAATCTGTGTAAATGGGCTTATTGCTTTTAATTTTTTTTAATTCTGCTAAACCATGTACCAATGCTAAAAACTCTCCAATATTATTAGTTCCTTGTTTAAATGGCCCATGATTGAATAATAGTTTTTTGGTTTTTGTATCTACCCCTTGGTATTCCATAATACCAGGATTCCCACTCGATGCAGCATCTACAGAAATAGAATTATAATTTGGAAGCTCATCGCTGGTTATTAACTTTGATTTAGAAATATAAATTTTATAATCTTCTGAAAATGCGTTATTAGCATCTTTTAAACTTCCAAAGGACTTATATTTAGCTCCTTTAAAATTATTAATTTGTACTTTACATTTTTCCCAAGAATTATAAACCCCTTTTTTATGCCCTTCCCATACTACATAATATTTTAATTTCTTTTTCATTTTAGTTGATAAGTCTTTGAACTAATTCTGGAAAATATTTCATTTCTAATTCATTAATTTTTTTAGACAAGCTAGCAATACTTTCGTTTTTTTCTAATTTAATTTTCTTTTGGAAAAGAATTTCTCCCTCATCATAATTATGATTAACCTCATGTATTGTAATACCACTGAAGAGTTCTTTATTTTTTATAACTGCAGCATGAATATAATCACCATACATTCCTTTGCCACCATACTTTGGCAAGATTGAAGGATGAATATTAATTATTGAAAATCTCATGTTAATAAAACTAATTGGAATTTTTAACAAGAATCCAGCTAAGATTATCAAGTCTGGATTCATCCTTAAAATTTTTTGTTCAATTAATGATGAGTTGTAAAATAATTGTTTTTCAAAAACCTCACATTTAATATTTAACGATTCACATCTTTTTATTACACCAGCATTTGGATTGTTGGTAAAAACATGCCAATTGATTTTTACCTTGTCAGCTGAAAGTTTTAAAATCAAGTTTTCCGCATTTGAACCATTACCAGAAGCAAAAATTATTATATTTTTTATTTTTAACATTTAAAAAATTCTCAAATTCTCAATAATATTAGCCATTTAAATTAAATAAATTGCACATTTCCTTTCTAAATAGTTAAATTAAAATAAAGTTTTTTATTTTTGTCAACTATAACTAAATATTAAATAAACAAAACTTAAAATTATGTCAGACATTGAATCAAGAGTTAAAGCTATTATTGTAGATAAATTAGGAGTAGATGAAAATGAAGTAGTAACTGAAGCAAGTTTCACAAACGACCTAGGGGCAGACTCTCTAGACACTGTTGAGTTAATTATGGAATTTGAAAAAGAATTTGATATTCAAATACCAGATGATCAAGCAGAAAACATTTCTACTGTTGGTCAGGCAGTTTCTTACATTGAAAATGTGTAAATAAAATTTTTTATGGAATTAAAAAGAGTTGTTGTTACAGGTCTTGGTGCTCTAACCCCAATCGGGAATAATGTTAATGAGTATTGGGACAACCTAGTTAGTGGCAAGAGTGGTGCTGCGCCAATAACTTATTTTGATACTGAAAAATTCAAAACAAAATTTGCATGCGAATTGAAAGGATTTAATGCCTTAGAATTTCTTGATAGAAAAGAAGCTCGAAAAATGGATAGGTTTACACAATACGCCATGGTAGCTTCAGAAGAAGCTATAAGCGATTCAAAAATTGATATAGAATCAATTGATAATTACAGAGCTGGAGTCATATGGGGTAGCGGAATTGGGGGTATTGAAACTTTTCAAAATGAAGTAATTAATTTTGCTTCTGGTGATGGAACCCCTAGATTTAATCCGTTTTTTATTCCAAAAATGATTGGAGATATAGCCCCAGGGCATATTTCAATGAAATATCATTTTATGGGGCCAAGTTATACAACAGTTTCAGCATGCGCCTCTTCTGCAAATGCAATGGTAGATGCTCTTAACTATATTAGGCTTGGTCATTGTGATATAATCATAACTGGCGG
>JABHBC010000143.1 GCA_018674025.1 Flavobacteriaceae bacterium | reverse complement strand
GTTTCTAAAACTCCATTTATACTACTAGATCCTATTACATTTACTGCAGGAAGAGCAAATCCTTTTTCTTTTGCTAGTTTAAAAATTTCTTGTACTTGATCGCCTGTTGCAACTCCTGGTTTGATAGAACTCATATGTTAGTTATTGGTTTAAAATTCAAAAATATTGATTTTTGATAAGTTAATATCATAAAATCATTATTATTTAACGAAAACGAAATAGTAAAAAAAAAAATTAAATTTAAAATGGATAATTGATTCCTATGTTATAAACTGCAGTATTAAAACTAGTATTTTGAAACCACCTATTTTTATTGTTGATCTCTGGATTATAGGCTTTAAACCCAACATCTGTTCTTAAAATAAAAAAACCTAAATCATAACGAATTCCAAAACCAACTCCTACAGCTGTATCTTTTAATGACTTAAAGTTTTTAAATATTGCTCTCTGATCTGTTGTTTCGTCATTTATATTCCAAATATTTCCTGAATCAATAAAAAATGCACCATTGAATTTATTAAACAAATTAAATCTATGTTCAATATTAAATGCAATTTTAAAATTTGCTTCATTAAATTCATTATTATTTATCGAGCTTCCAGGTCCTAGGTTATATGCTGTCCATGCTCTATTATCATTAGCGCCACCAGCAAAAAAACTTTTTGAAAATGGAATGTAATCTGAATTTCCATATGGAATCGCAATTCCTAAATAGCTTCTAATAGCCAAAACATTAGATCTTTTAAATTTCCAATATTTGATATGATCTATTTCACTTTTAATGTATTGAGAATACTCAACATTAAATAGCTCGTATTTGTTATTGTCATTTTTGTTTATATCTATTGCCTTAGATATACTTGATAGTAAATTTCCTGCTAATTCAAACTTGAATCTGAATAAAGAAAAGTCAACATCATTTACATCTTGTTTAGAGTCTCTTGTAAAAGAAAAATTTGTAGAAAATATAAGGTTGTTTTGAGTTAATCTATCTTTTCTTTGGTTAATCCCATTAATTGATTTGAAGTTTTCTGGATAATTTTCTTGAAAATTTAAGTTTGAAATCAAAAAATCAATAGTATCATCAGCGTATTCATCAATTAAAGAGTTTTCTCCAAATGCATTTGTAAAAATGTAATTTGTAGGAGTTTGATTAAAACTTAAAGCGATATTTTCTAAACGGTTAAATGAGTTTTGGTAAACTCTGAAATAATTACTTGGATTTAGATTTCTTACATATTGAACGTTAAAAAGATCTATATTATATTTTGTATTCTGTCTAGGTTTCCAATTATAACTAAATATTCCATTTGCAGTTTGTTTATCCAACCCAATATTTTTTTGTGCAGAGATACTTAGATTTATTGTGGTTTTAGGAGACATAAATCTAGGAATAAACTCATCTGTATTAAATGGAGAAAAAATTCTAGGAAATAAGATTTTAATGTCTGCACCCAGCTCATTTATATCAAAAAAGCTGTCATTTAAATTACTGCCATCTTTTGAAGAACCAATGGAACCAAAAGCAGAGATTTGCAGAGTTTCCGCTCCTTTAAAAACATTTCTAATAAAAATGGAACTACTCGCAGATAAACCAATAGATTGAATGTTGCTTTGAGAGATATTAAATTCAAACCCAAGTGCATATTTATCTTTTGGAATAAGCTCAATGTTTGCAATTAGAGATTTGTTAACTGTGTCTTCAACATATTCAATAATTGGATATTTAAAAGTTTGGAGTTCGTTTAAATATTTGTATGTGTTTAAAAGATCTTTTTCTCTAAATATTTTATTAGGTTTTATATCAATTGAACTAATAATTGCAGTTGGTTTAACTTTTATCGTGTTGTCTGTAAAAAAGTTATATCCATCAAATATTAGTTTGTTGTTATCATTATTATAATTTATAAATATATTAACATCGGAAATAGTATATATTTCAAAAGGTTTTTGAATAATATCAAGATTGTTTTTTATAATTCTATCTTGAATAATTAACTTAGTATTCATTTTATTATTTCTCCCTGTAGTATCATTTTCAAATTCAATATAATCCTGACTAAAGTGATATACTCCAGAATTTCTAAACAGGGTTGTTAATCTTTCTCTTTCATTACTAAAATCATTTAAGTTAAACGATTTGCCCATATTGATATGAAAATACGGATATGTGTTTTTGTAAATACTATCTAAAATAGGTGAACTAATTGATGAAGATAATGAGTCAACAAAAAATTGTTTTTTTGTATTTATTAAATATTTTACTTCTCCTTGATTTTTTGATATTTTATTAATTTCAAATTTACCATCTACATTAAACCATCCCTTTGAAAAGTAATAAGACTGAATATCCTTTAGAGAATTTATTGTTTTTAAACTATCAACTAAAACAGGTTTTTCTCCAATATCTTTCAAAAATTTATTAAGTGAAATTTTTTTGAAATTTTTTGTAGTATCAATTTTTGAAAGATTATGTATGTATAATCTGAGAGGAATATTTAATCCAACAGGTTTTGAGTTTGGATTTTGTTTTATTAAGCTAAGAACATTGACGTCATTACTAATTGTGTCATTTATAAATACCTTATTATTATCTAATAATAATTGATTGTATTTTATACCTTTAGTTGGATTACATGAGGAAATAAATATTATTATTAATATTGTAAAAGTTTTTTTATAAACTGATTTTCTCACAAACTTATATTATTTAAAAGAAAACAAATTTAGTTATTAAAATGGTAAGCGATAAACAAATTAAAATTATTAAATCCTTAAAACTTAAAAAGAATCGAATTAAACATAATTTATTTGTTGC
>JABHBC010000142.1 GCA_018674025.1 Flavobacteriaceae bacterium | reverse complement strand
GCTGGAGGTATTAATGTTGTAGGAGGATGGTTTTTAACGGCAATTACTGCATTTTTGGCTGCTGCACTAGTAGCATACCTTATTAGTTGGGATATGCTTATGATACCTGTTTTACTAATTCTTGTAGCTGTCTTAATAGGTAGAAATACCATCATTCACAGAAAGAAATCTAAAGAAGTAAAAGAGCAAGAATATATAGAAAGAGCAGATTTAATAACTATTAATGGAGTTATTGAAGAAAGTGCAGATCATATTTCAAATGTTGCTAACCGTGTTAATAAATTATATACCAATGTAGTTAATGATTTATCTAATCATGATTTAAATAAATTACGTAAAACAGATAAGCATGTTGGAAAATTAAATGAAGAAATAGATAATTTAAAAGATGGCGTATTCTATTTTATAAAATCTTTAGATGATACTTCGGTTCAAGCGAGTAGATTTTATATTTTAGTTCTTGGCTATTTGCAGGATGTTGCGCAATCTATTAGTTATATTTCTAGAGCTAGTTTTAAACATGTAAATAATAATCATAAAAACTTAAAGAAAGATCAGTTAAAAGACTTGAAAGAAATAGACAATCAGCTAACTGAATTGCTAGGACAAGTTAGTACAGTCTTTGAATTAAGAGCTTTTGATGATTTAGAGGATATATTAATAGAGAAGCAAGCCTTATTGAAAGATGTCTCTAACTCTATTGAAAAACAAGTCACTAGAATAAGACAAGAAGAATCTAGTCCAAAAAATACTACTTTATACTTTAGTATTTTGCTAGAAACGCAAGATCTAATTACTGCTTTAATGAGCTTGTTACAAACCTATGAAGAATTTCATATTACCACTAGAGAATTAAATTAAGTACTAAATCTCTTCATAAGTATAAACCCAGGTCAAAAACAAGGCCTGGGTTTTATATTTCTTGATTAAGAGATAGCAGCACCATCCTTAACTCCATGAAAGAATATGATCTATCTATATTTTCTTTTAAATGAGTTAAGTTTTTATACTCCACTGCTTCTATTTCTTTCCTCATTTTTTGATACCTTTTTAAAGGTATTAATTCCAAAACATCTATCTCACCAGACGGTATATAACTAGCCAGATGACTTTCTATAGTCCCAGTTGTTAAACTTCTTTCTGTCGCAATTTCCTTTACAGACAAGCCTTTTTTAAATAACTCAAAAGAAATTTGTTTGGTAGATTTTTTATCCTCTTTTTTTTGTTCATTAAAAGTATTAATCCCATTCTCTTTGCAATACAATGTTATTAATTCAAGAATTTCATCTCCATACTTTTTAACTCGTATTTTCCCCATACCATTTACTTTTAATAACTCTTTTTCTGTTCTAGGTAAACTATCGCATATAGCGTATAGGGTGTCTTGTGTGAAAATTTGAAAATGTGGAATATTTTCTGCTTTAGAAATATCATCTCTAAGTTCTCGTAAGCCAAGAGCTAAAATAGGATCTCTTTTTGAAGATAATTTTTTCTTTTTAGATGGAGCTGTTTTTTGAAGAACAGAGTCTGCTCTTACCTTTAAGTAAAACTGTACTTTAAAGCCCTCAGTCATTTTTTTTAATGCAAAAACTTTTTCGTTTAATACTTCCTGTAACTTATCAAACTGTGTTATAAAGTCTTTTTTTACAGCTTTATTGTCTGAAGAAAAAGAGAGGTTCGCTATGGGTTGCACTATGTTTTTAATGCTTTCAGTCAAAAAATAATCTACTGCTTTTTTAAAACGTTCTTGAATTTGAGAACTGTTTTCGGGTAAAATCCCCTCTTTAGAAATAGTGTGTAACTGATTTTTAAAACCATTAGAAACTTTCATCAAAGCTACAATTCCATCATCTTTAATAAGCTGTAAGTGCTCTATGACATCTCCTTTAATACTGGTTCTATTCTTATAATAAATATCTATTAACCTGGTAACAGGGTATAAAAAGGGTTGGTAATCAAATAACTCTGAAATTAGATTGAGTTGAAACTGTATTTCGGAAGCGGTTAAAATAGATTCATCTGGGTGATTTTCTTCAACTTCTTTACTAAAATTTTGCACTGTATGATCATTAATAATAGCACTACTAGAAATAGGTGTTTTTAACACCAAGCCATCAAGTGATGTACATCTACTCAAAGCTACATAAGTTTGCCCATGTGCAAAAGAAGCCTCTGCATCTATAATAGCTTTATTAAAAGTTAACCCCTGGCTTTTATGAATAGTAATAGCCCAAGCCAAACGTAAAGGAATTTGAGAAAAAGATCCTACAATATCTTCCTTTAACTCTTTAGTTTTTTCATCAATAGAATAATTAACGGTATCCCATTGATCTTTTTCCGTAACAATTTCGTCAATTTCATTGGCACATTGAACGGTTACATTTTCCCTTGAAATAGCTGTAATAATTCCAATTTTACCGTTGTAATATCTTTTTTCTGGTGAAGAATCATTTTTAATAAACATCACCTGTGCTCCTACTTTGAGTACTAATTTCTCGTCATTAGGATATGCATTTTCGTTGAACTTTCCAGACACCTCTGCTTTAAAAAAATAATTTTTTGTTTTGAGTTTATTTAGCTCAGAATCATTTATTAAGCTCGCTCTATTATTGTGAGTAGTAAGCGTAATATACTCCTCGTCTTTGTGAGGAGAAAAATTAGGTTGGTATCGATTATTTAAAATCTTAGCAGAAGTTTCTGATAACTGATCATTTCTAATCTCATTTAAAATCTTAATAAAGTCCTCATTTTTTTGTCTATAAATATGTTGTAATTCAATAGAAATAACTGCTGCTGATTGATAGGCTTTTGCACTAAAAAAATATACGGTATTGTAATACTCTTTTAACAAACTCCATTCATTAGGTTTTACAACAGGTGCCAATTGTTGTAAATCTCCAATCATTAAAATTTGTACACCTCCAAAAACCTTATGCTTATTTTTATACCTTCTTAACACCTGATCTATCCCATCTAATACATCTGCACGCACCATACTTATTTCATCAATAATCACTAAATCTAATGATTTAATAATGTCTATT
>JABHBC010000141.1 GCA_018674025.1 Flavobacteriaceae bacterium | reverse complement strand
GAAATTAATGAAATAAAAAATGAATTAGGTGATTTACTACTTCACATAGTTTTTTATTCTAAAATTGCAAGTGAAAAAAAACATTTTGATATAAATGATGTTATTAATGGTATCTGTGATAAGTTAATTCATCGTCATCCACACATTTATAGTGATGTCAAACTAGATAACATTGAAGAGGTTAAGAAGAATTGGGAAATTATTAAGAAAAATGAGCATAATAGGGGAGCATTAAGTGGCGTTCCGAAGAGTTTACCATCTTTAATAAAAGCAATGAGAATTCAAGAGAAAGCTTCAGGAATGGGTTTTAAATGGGATAACAAGATTGATGTTCTAGATAAAGTGATCGAAGAAATTAGAGAGTTTAAATTAGAATTATCTAAATCTAATTTAGATTTAATGGAAGATGAGTTTGGAGATATATTATTTTCCTTAGTAAATTATGCTACCTACAATAAAATTAATCCAGTAAAGGCCTTAGAAAAAACAAATATTAAATTTATTAATAGATTTAATTATATAGAAAAAATTGCAGAAAAATTAAACAAACCAATTTCCAAAATGACTTCAACTGAACTTAAAAAACACTGGGATGATGCAAAGATTTTTTAGTGTTTTGAATTCCAAATTTTCCATGATTCCATTGCTTGATTCTCTAACATTTGATAGCCATTAATTATTGTCGCTCCATTTTCTTCACTCTTTTTTAGTAAAAGAGATTTTGATGGATTATAAATTAAATCATAGACTATATGTCTGTTGGTTATTAAACTAATTGGGATTTGAGGAATTTGATTTATTTCAGGGAAAGTTCCAAGTGGAGTACAATTAATTATTAAATTATGTTTATTAATTATCTCCTTACTTATTTCATTATAATTTAAATATTTTTTATTTTTTTTTGACCTTGAAACAAATAGATATTTAATCTTTAATATTTTTAATGTGTACGCTATTGCCTTGGAAGCTCCTCCAGTTCCTAAAATAAGAGCTTTTGTATTTGAATTGACTATATTTTTAATAGAAGTATAAAAACCTAGATAGTCTGTATTATAGCCACTTAATATATTGTTATGAAATTTTATTGTATTGACTGCTCCAATTTCTTTAGCAGTTGGATCAACATAATCTAATTGATTTATTATGGATTCCTTGTAAGGAATAGTAATATTTAGACCAGAGATATTGTTTTCAGTAACAATGGCCTTAAACTCTTCAATTTTTTTAATATCAAAATTTATATAAACAGCATTTATTTTTTCATTCTCAAATTTGTTGTTAAAAAAATTTTTTGAAAAAGAATAATTGATGTTTTTACCAATTAGACCATATATTTTATTTTGCTTTTGGTCTTTCATATTTACTTAATATAATTACTATTATAGTGCCGATTATAATATGTAAAATTGCTATAAAAAAACTATTATTTATTTCTGGCATATAACGGGTGATATTTAAATTTTCTGGATTTGTAGTTTTCCAAGGCCACAATACTCCTAAAGATCCAATTATAAAGCCAAATATTATTGATTGGATTATATCATTAAATTTTGTCAGAAGTAATGACATAACTTTAGATAATAAAACTAACCCTGTCACAGAACCTAGAGTGAATACAGCTATTATTTTTAATCTGCTTATTGTGTAGGAGCTTTGCATAAATTCTAAATCCCCAACAATTACAGATGAAATAGTATCAAACAGTACGTTTACACTATCTACTAATAATAACACATAGTTTCCCAGAATTATCAATAAAAATGAACCAGAGAGTCCAGGGATTATTATACCACATATACTTAAAATTCCACAAATGAATACAAATAATAAGTTGGTATTTTCTGTCATAGGATCTAAATAACTAATAAATAATCCTGTAATTATGCCAATCAAAATTAAAGAAATGGACTTTTTGTTCCAATTGCTTATTTTATGTTTTAAATGAATAATTGTACCAAGTACAAGTCCAAAAAACAAACTCCAAACAAATAATTCATATTTATATAATAAAAAATCTAATAATTTTGATGTAGAAAAATAACTAATTACTATTCCTAAGCAAATATATATTAGCAAAGATTTATTTGAATCTTTAAAAGCATTTCTAAATTTAAATATTAACAGATCTTTAATATTTATATTTTTCATTGAATTTAATAATTCGTCATAAAAATTTAGTGCCAAAGCTATAACTCCACCGGAAATTCCAGGGATTTTGTTGGCAGTCCCCATAATAATACCATTAAGGATTAATATGAGGTTATCTTTAACTCGATTAGTTTTTTTCAATATTTTGATAATTGTTGTTTTTTTTCTAGCAAGAAAATTAAGAAAAATCCAATTATAAATAATACAATTGATTCGAGTAGGTAATTGTACTCAGAATAATTTTTAGGAAGAACATTTATTTCATTTAATTTCCAAGGCCATAGTTTATGAATAGATCCAATTATTAAACCCGTCATCATAATTAAAATTTTATTTGGAAATTTATCAAAACCCCATTTAACCACTTTACTAAATGATGTTAAACCTAATATCACTCCAAATCCAAAGATTACAATTTTATCTAGTTCTATATTTATTAATGCTTTACTCATGGTTTTGTACAACCCAAGTATTACCAAAATGTAAGATCCAGAAATACCTGGTAAAATCATAGCACAGCTAGCTATGAATCCTGCAAAAAATATAAATAATATATTTTCATTTAAGTTGTTTATTTCTGGTAAACTTGTTAGTAAACATGAAACATAAAAACTTGAAATTAATAAAAACCAGTTCTTTAATATATGTTTAGTTTTGTTATTAAAATCAAATAAATCTGTTGGTTTTAAAATAATATAGATACTAGCAGAAACGAGTCCAAGAAAAAAAGACCAAATTAAAATTGGAAAATTATCGATTAAAAAGCTAGCAAGGTTCATAAAAACAACCAAGCTAGATATAATTCCAGAAAATAGTATTACTAAAAAAGTACCATTTAATTTTTTCCAAAACTCTTTTAAACCTTCTTTTTTTAAAGTTTTAAATAATGAAAAATTTATAATACTAATTGAGTTTACAAGTTCTTTGTAAACCCCAAGAATTAAAGCCATGGTACCTCCAGAAATCCCAGGAAAAGCATCAGCTATACCCATAGCCATACCCTTAAAATATAATTTAATATTTTTTGAAGATTTACTATTCATTATTAGTCGTTAAATTTTTATTTTAGTAGGTTTTCTAGGTATTTGTATTTAGATATAGTACCAAACAACTCTTTAAAAATATATTTATTCTCTTTATTTATTGATAAAGCTTTTTTTAGATGTACTATACCATCTTCAATTTTATTTTGCAAAAAATAAATTCCTGAAAATCGGTATAGTATTATTGATTTATCATCAAGTAGTTCATAGCATTTTTCTAATATATCAATTGCATGATTGTATTCGCCTAATTTTATCAGCACATCTGTTTTGGCT
>JABHBC010000140.1 GCA_018674025.1 Flavobacteriaceae bacterium | reverse complement strand
TGAAAAAGAAATTGATAAAAATGGCAATATCAGCGAAGCTATAAAGCCTAATCAAACTGTATTAGTGCAAATAATAAAAGAACCAATCTCTACAAAAGGGCCTAGAATTAGCTCTGAGCTTTCAATTGCTGGTAGATATTTGGTTTTAGTTCCGTTTTCTAATCGCATCTCCGTATCTCAAAAAATAGATACAAATGAAGAAAAAGAGAGATTAAAAAGATTAGTTAAAAGTATTGCTCCAAAAGGTTTTGGAGTTATTATTAGAACTGTTGCTAAAGGCAAAAAAGTAGCCGAACTAGATAAAGACTTACAGACTTTGCATGACAGATGGATTGCAATGTGTAAAAAATTACATAGAGCCACTTACCCGAGTAAAGTACTAGATGAAATGAACAAATCTTCTTTAATTTTAAGAGATTTATTTAATGACACCTTTACCTCAATTGTGGTAGATGACGAAACTCTTTATTATCAATTAAAAGAGTATGTGCAAGAAATTGCACCCAAACAAGAATCTATTGTCAAATTACATAAGGATGAATCTCCAATTTTTGAAAAGTTTGGAGTAGAAAGACAGATAAAAACTTCTTTTGGTCAGAATGTATCAATGGCTAAAGGAGCATATTTAGTCATAGAACATACAGAAGCACTACATGTTGTTGATGTAAATAGTGGAAATAGATCAAGTAAATCTAATAACCAAGAGGATACTGCTCTTGAAGTAAATTTAATAGCTGCAACTGAAATTGCTAGACAATTAAGACTCCGTGATATGGGAGGAATTATTGTAGTAGATTTTATAGATTTAGGATCTGCAGAAAACAGAAAAAAGCTGTTTGATCACTTAAGAGATGAAATGAAGGATGATAGGGCTAAACACAAAATTCTACCACCTAGTAAATTTGGACTAATTCAAATAACTAGACAAAGAGTTAGGCCTGAAATGACAATAAAAACTAGAGAAAAAAATCCAAACAATAGTAATGGAGCCGAAATTGAGGCACCAATTCTTATTGTTAATAAAATTGCAGAAGATTTAGAATTAATATTGAAAAAAGGTCATAAAAATGTGCGGCTAAATGCACATCCTTTTATAGCAGCCTTTCTTAATAAAGGTCTCTACTCTTTTAGAAATAAATGGATTTGGCAGTATAAGCAATGGATTAAAATTAATCCAAGAGATGCTTACACATATCTAGAATATCATTTTACCGACAAAAACGGTAAAAATATTAATTTATAACAAAAAAGCTCTATTGAAAAATAGGGCTTTTTTTTATGGAGACGGATTGGGTATTTTTGAATGAACCTCGTTTATTTTACTCAAAACATCATCTTCAAGTGTAACTTCAATACTAGAAATATTTTCTGCAAGTTGTTTTAGATTTGTAGCTCCAATAATATTACTAGTAACAAATGGTTGTTGATTTACAAAAGCTAAAGACATTTGAGCTAAACTCAAATTATTATCTAATGCTATTTTTAAATATTCTTTTGTTGCATTTGTCGCTTCAGGACTACTATATCTAGAAAACCTTGGAAATAATTTTAGTCTTGAATTATCAGAAGCAGTTCCATTTATATATTTGCCTGTTAAAACACCAAAACCTAATGGGGAATAAGCTAACAATCCAATGCCTTCTCTAATAGATATTTCTGCTAAATCCCCTTCAAATGGTCTGTTTAATAAAGAATAGGCATTTTGAATGGTTACAACTCTTGGTAGATTACACTTGTTTGACTCTTCAATATAACGCATTGCTCCCCATGATTTCTCGTTAGAGATCCCAATGTTTCTAATTTTTCCTTCTTTAACAAAACCATCTAAAGAATTTAATATTTCATTAAAATTATCATTCCATTTTTCATTATAATTATGTTTATAATCTCTGATTCCAAAAAAATTAGTGCTTCTCTCTGGCCAATGTAATTGGTATAAATCAATATAATCTGTTTGAAGTCTTTTTAAACTCTTATGTATAGCATCTTTTATCGATGTCGGTGAGAAACCACCAGTTCTAATATGTTTTGTGTAATCTCCAGGTCCAGCAATTTTTGTTGCGATAACTAGCTTATCTCTATTTTTTTTTTGTGTCAACCACTTACCAATTATTTCACTAGTTCTACCACTTGTTTTAGCCTCTGCTGGAACCGGGTAAAGCTCTGCAGTATCAATAAAATTAATACCACTATCAACTGAAAAATCTAACTGCTCAAAAGCTTCCTTTTCACTGTTTTGGTTTCCCCAAGTCATAGTTCCTAAACATATCTTACTTACTTTAATTTCGGTGTGCGGAATAGTATTATATAACATTTATTAAAATTTTAAGTTTACAACAATGGGGCAATGATCACTATGTTTTACTTCACTGAGTATTTTAGCATCTGTAATATTGTATTGTAAGTTTTCTGACACCATAGCATAATCAATTCTCCATCCTTTATTATTTTGTCTGGAATTTGCTCTGTAACTCCACCAAGAATACATATCTTTTGAGTCATTAACTTCTCTAAAAGAATCTACAAAACCACTTGAAATAAAACTATCTAACCATTCTCTTTCTACTGGTAAAAAGCCTGAGACATTTTTATTTCTTACAGGATCGTGAATGTCAATTGCTTTATGACATATATTATAGTCACCTACAATAATTAATTTATTTAAAGAAGTTTTGAGTTTGTCTACATATTCTTTAAATATTTTCATAAAATTGAGCTTATGATCTAGTCTTAAAAGATTAGTTCCTGATGGCAAGTAAAGACTCATAACAGAAAAATCATCAAAATCGGCGCGGATATTCCTTCCCTCAAAATCCATGGATTCAATACCTGTGCCATATTCAACATGATTAGGCTTAGTTTTACTTAAAATTGCAACACCACTGTAACCTTTCTTTTGTGCACTAAACCAATAATTGTACTTATATCCAGCATTAACAAATAAATCTAAATCTAACTGTTCTTCTAATGCTTTAATCTCCTGTAAACAAATTACATCAGGTGATTCATCAACTATCCATTCTATAAAACCCTTTTTTATAGCGGCTCTAATTCCGTTAACATTATATGATATTATTTTCATTTTACTAAAATATATAATCAAATAATTAATTACTAGATTAGATCATAAGTTTTAATAAAAAATATAAAATATTTGAGATAATTTAGAGTTTAATCTATACAATGAAGATTTTACATTTTTTTATACTTGTTTTTTGGGCTATAAATAGTTTAGCAAATGACATTAAACTGTCAAATGAAAAAACTATTTCAAGAGATAGTATAGACTTAAAAATAAACTTGACTGAAAAAAAGTTAGACAGTATTTACTTTCCTGAATTTATAACAAAAGAATATAATTTTTTAAGTAATGATTTAATAATTCAAAGTACAAGTAATCTTGATAAATTATATAAAATTTCCAAATCAAATATCACTATTGATAATAGTCCATTTGAAGGTCTTAACACTAATGGGAGTATCTCAAGGGGAATAACTTTAGGGAATAATCAAAATGCTGTATTAAATAGTGAATTAGATTTACAGATTTTTGGAAAACTTAATGATAAAGTAGAAGTAACAGCATCAATCCAAGACTCAAATATTCCGCTTCAAGATGGTGGTTATTCTCAAAAACTTGACGAGTTTGATCAAATTTTCATCGAATTAAAAAGTGAAAAGTGGAAAATAAGAGCTGGAGATGTTGATTTGAATAACTCAAATACATATTTCGGAAAGTTTGAAAAAAGAATTCAAGGACTATTGGTATCAGCTAAAATTAATGAAACAGATAATGCTTATGTTTCTGGAGCAATTGTTAAAGGGCAATTTAAAAGTAGTATTATCAATATCCAAGATGGAAACCAAGGACCATATAAATTACAAGGGCAACAGGGGGAGTTATATATTTTAGTTGTTTCAGGCAGCGAAAAAGTTTATGCAAATGGGCTATTATTACAAAGGGGAGAAAATAAAGATTATATCATTAATTATAATGCTGGGGAGATAATTTTTAATACAACTTATCCAGTAAGATCCGACATGAGGGTAAAAGTTGAATATCAAATAAGCGACAGAAATTATTCAAGGTTCATGGCCTATAGTGGTGGAGAGTTCAGTACAGAAAAAATGAATTTAAATGTGATGATTTACAATGAAAATGATTTGAAGAATCAGCAATTACAACAAAATTTAAATTCTGAGAATATTGATGTATTAAGTCAAGCAGGAGATGATTTAGAGCTTATGCAATCTTCATCAATAATTGAGGCAGAATTTGATGAAAATAGAATTTTATACAAAAAAATAATTGAAAACAATATAGAATATTACGAGTTTTCCAATGATCCAAATGAACAGTTATATTCAATAAAATTTAGTTATGTTGGGGAAAACAAAGGCGATTATGCCTTAGTTAATACAAATGCCATCTCAAACATCTACGAATTTATACCTCAAATTTCAGGTGATAAACAGGGTGATTATGAACCAGTACTAAATTTAATAGCACCAGAGAAAATTCAGCTTGCTATAATAAATGGAGATTATCGAATTAGTGAGAATTCAGAAATAAAATTTGAATTAGCAAATAGCAATAGTGATAAAAATCTATTTTCAACAATTAATGATGATGATAATACAGGATTAGCAACTAAAATTGAAATAAAAAACTCACTTCTGAGAAATGATAATTTTGAAATTATTAATAAAATTGAATACAAACATATAAATAAAGATTTTAGATCTATAGAAAATAATTATAATACAGAATTTTTAAGAGACTGGAACTTAGATTCAACACTACTAAATATAAATAATCAATTTAACAAAACTCAAAATCAATCCTCAGCAGAGTTAAAATTTTTGAATAAAAACATAGGATCGATTGATTATAAATATCAAAACTTAGAGTTTATTGATAATTTTGAAGGAACGAGACATAACACTGTTTTAAGATATGATTCAAATAATATTATAATTAACTCTAAAAGTAGTTTTCTTAAATCAAAATCAAATTTAATTGAGTCAAATTTTAATAGAAGTTATAACTCAATGAGTTTAGACAGTAATGATTTCTGGACAGAAATAAATTTAGATTATGAAGACAACTTTAAAAAAAATATAATCACAGATTCACTCACTTTAAACAGTCATCAATATAAATCCTACGGAGTTAAAAGTGGGATTGGAGAAAAAGAAAAACTGTTTGTTGAGATTGGTTATAATCATATAATAAATGATAGTGTTGTAAATAATTCAATTCAAAAAGTAAATGCATCAAATAATTTTTCTATTAATTCTCAACTAATAAATAACTCCAACAGCAAACTTTCCATATTTGGCAATTATAGAATACTAAACAGAAATAGTAACGAAAGAAAAGAAAAATTCTTGAATTCAAGAATTAATTATTTCAAAAAAACTTCAGATGACATAATAAAAATTAATGTTTTATATGAATCAAATTCAGGAAATTTAGCTCAACAAGAATATACTTTTATCGAAGTTGAGCCTGGAATTGGAAATTATAAATGGATTGATATTAATGAAAATAACATACAGGAACTGGAGGAGTTTGAGATTGCACAATTTGAAGATGAAGGTATATATCTTAGAGTATTGTTACCTAATCAAAAATTCATTAAAACTTATCAAAATAAATTTAGTCAATCTTTAAATATTAATTTCAAAAGCTGGTCAAAAGATGAATCAAAATTTAAAAAGCTATTGTCACACTTTCAAAATCAAACTCAATACTTAATACAAAAACAAAGTGATCAAGAAAATAATAAATTTGATTTAAATCCTTTTAAAATATCATCAAATAATTTACTTGGATTAACAATGAATTTTAGAAATAGTATGTTTTTTAATAGAGGTAAAGAATATTACTCTACTACTTATAACTTCACAAATAATCGTTCGAAAAATTCTTTATCTTTTGGAAATATTCAAAATGACATATTGAGTCATCAATTAACTTTTAAACATAAGTTAAATAGTATACTTTTCTCATCATTGATTTCTATGGAGAATAAAAAGAGTAAAAGTGATAATTTTGAAAGTAAGAATTACACTTTCGAAGAAATAAAATACACTCCAAAATTCACTTACTTTATTGAAAATAATAATAAAATAGATTTTTATTATCAATACTCAAAAAAAGAAAATTTAATTGGTAATTTTGAAACTCTAACACAAAATAAGTTTGGTATTTCAAGTTCATTTTCTAATAAAAATAAATTAGCAATTAATGGGGAATTGAACTACTATAAAAACAAGTTTCAAGGCAACCCAAACTCTATAATTGGATATATAATGATGGAAGGTTTGCAGTCTGGCAATAATTTAACCTGGATGTTAAATATCCAAAAGAAAGTAACTAAATACGTCGATTTAAACTTAAATTATTTTGCAAGAAAATCAGACTATAACTCTGTCATTCATAATGGGAGTGTTCAGCTAAAAGCAAACTTTTGAAATAAAAAAAGAGAAGTATAATACTTCTCTTTTTTTATATAATCTATATGTAAAATTATTTAACGATGATTTTTCCTACTCTATATCCAATGGAAGAATTACCCATTTTAACAAGATAAACACCTGCTGCAGCATATGACATGTCTAGGTCATATAAATACTTATCAGAATTTTTAGAAATATTATTAAATACAATTACTTGTCCAGAAACATTATATACGCTAAAAGATATGTCTTTGTTGTATAGTGTTGATAAACTAATATTGAATTGATTATTGTCTTGTGATATAATTCTAAACTCAGAATTAGCTAAAATACTATCATCTATTCCAAGTGACTCGACTATATTAACAATGTAATCCTCAGTTTCTGCATATTGTGTCTCCTCACATGCATCATCAGGGACAGGTGCATTCCAATTTGTTTTAGCTCTCATTATATGCTCTCCGAATGTAGCGTCATCAGGAACAACTAGTTGCATAGTTTCAGTGTAACTACCTGCAGCTCCACCTGGTGCGATAACATAGTTATCAACAACAACTTCATCTAAAGTAAATACAAAATCATCATTAAAATCAATCCAAACTCTTATGTTCTGATTACCATATCCAGTTGTAACTGTTAAGTCATTTGTTGAACCTTGTTCTAAATCAGTGGATAAATTAGTAAAATCTTCATATCCTGGTCCACCAGATCCTGTATTATTATTAATATCTCCAACTTGAAATAAATGGAATCCATCACCAAAAGATAAGTCACCAGTTGGTGTACAGTTCGAATTATTTATATTGACAGAAATTGAGTTATTTGAATCATCAGAATCATTTTCAATATTTACTATTGCAGTAATTTCGTAAAGGCCAAATGCAGATAAATCTGCGGTTTGAGTAAAAATATAATCTGTTGAACTATTTCCAGCTAAAGGACCATCTACAGTTTCTGTTACTTGTTCTCCATTTATTTCATATGAAACTTCGAAATTGGATTGTTCTGCACCTCCAAAATTAGTTATTTCAATAGTTACAAGTTCAGTTGCAGACAGATTTGTCCCAGAAACTGGAGATGAAATTCCAGTTACTCCTAAATCATTTGGGTTTAAATGCTGAATATCTTCAGTAATTCCATCATTAGATGAGTCTTCATCACCAGATAAAGAAGTATAAGAATATATCACATATGTTTGTCCAACAGTTGATAAATCAGCAGTTGTTGAAAAAGTGTGTTGAACTGTTTCTGTAGATTCTACAGTCCCAGAAAATGTTTCGGTAATAATTGCTCCTGAATCTAGTTGATAGGAAACATCGAAATTTGAAACTGCATCTTCTCCATAATTAAAAATAGAAACTGTAACAGATTCAGAGTTAGATAAAAGTCCAGAAACTGGTGTATCAACACTTACAACTCCGATATCATTTGCATAATTAGCTGCAATTTGGAATGTTCCAACTAAATCTCTTCTCCCAGGTTTAAAGTATTCTGATATAAACCAAAATGTTTTATCATTAGATGGATCTACACTCATGTGTGCATAATCCGCATATCTAGTATTTGGATTTGTTGCATTACTTTGTCCAATAAGATTTTCTTCAATAGTCATTTGTCCAGATGGATCATTAGCATATCTACCTGTATATCTTAAAGTAATTGGAGCAGTCTCACTCATTGATGTATATCCCATACCAATATTTCCTTGTATATCCATAGCCATACTAGCTCCAAATGCATGTCTACCCTCTGGTGCTGTGTATGTTCCTTCCTGATAAATAACCCATGGTTCTCCATCAGCATCTTGCCTTAACTCATACCATCTAACAGCCGCTTGTTCATCACTTCCAGATAAAACATCAACAACAAAGTTAAATACAGCTGAGTTATGAGTTGGGAATTTTCTAAATTGAGCTTGATTCATAAGGGTTGCTTGCATTGCGTCAATATCAGGACCGCTTGATTGAGTTAAATTTGCAAAACTTCCTCCATCAAAAACACTAGTAAAAGAAGAAGTTGGTAATTGATATGGTGTAGATATGGACGAGTTATTAGAGTTTTCCCAATCAATATTAATTGTCCATATTTTAAGATGATCTGTTAAGACTTGATTCCAAGCATCGTCTTGCATATAAACCATTGTTGCATTTCCAGCTGCTGGATGATCATCATTAGTAATATCTAAAACTTGAGCAGAAGCAAATCCACTAGTAATCATTTGAGGGGCATCAAATCCTTGGATTGATGCTGTTGGGTCTCCATCAATAATTTTATCTCTCTCCAAAACATATAAGTTATTTGCAGACGTATTAGTTGTACAATAGTATCCGTCAGACCAAATAGAATATTTTGGGTAATCTGGAAATTGTCCATCAGTGCCAAAAGACATAGCGTTATAAACGTGCCATCCACCAAGTATAGGGTCATTAGTCTGTGAAATAGCAAAATTCAATCCAGAACTTCCCATTGAAGTAATAATGTATCTGTCAGCCTCACTATCATACATAGCAATAGGATCACCAGATTCGTCATTCCCAAACAAAGTAGATAAACTTGATGGTGGAGAGGCCGCAGTTCCATCTAAATTAAAAAATCTAAATGAAGAATTCCAAGATGCGAAATAATAATCTCTACCAATCTCACCAGTAGGGTCAGAAGGAGTTGCAGTGTTAGAAGTAGTTTCAAAAGTTAATAT
>JABHBC010000139.1 GCA_018674025.1 Flavobacteriaceae bacterium | reverse complement strand
AAGGGCGTTTTATCTCTGATAATGATACCGAGGGAAATATTCAAGGAATTGATTCTAAGTTTCGCTATCAGACAGACATTAGTTATAAGCATGATGTTGGAATTGTCGACCTTACATATAGACTAAGCTATCAAAACTCTAATGAATTAGGGATGCCCGATATTCCTAATCAATATGCTAGGTTTAGGACTGGAATTAATTATAAAATTAAAGCTATAAAAACCGTTGTCAAAATTGAAGGAGAGCTATTTAATCAGTTTCAAAAAGATAACCAGGATAATGGAAATAATCTTTATAGATTGACGATGAAATTAAATCGTAAAATCAAAAAAAATAATGAAATAGGTGTTTTTTATAGAATTCAAAAAGATATTGATAGAATAGAGCCAGTTGATAGGAAAATAATTGGATTAAAGTATTCTCATAAATTTGATTTAACTAAATAATTTTTATTACAGATGAAACATTTCTTAATTTTTTTATGTGTTTTTTTTCAATTATACGCCTTTTCACAAAACGATGATTCAGTCTTTAAAGACTTGGACGTATTTGATTTACAATATGTTTCTAACCCTCAAATTAATCCAAATGGATCTGTAATTATATATAGGAGAATGTCTTTTGATATTTTAAAAGATCGCTCTGTTGGTAATCTTTGGATTGTTAATTCTGATGGGACTAATCACCAAAAATTAACTTCAATAGAATCTGCAGAGTATGGAGCTGTATGGTCACCAAGTGGAGATAGAATAGCATTTATAAGTTCTACTGATCAGGGATCTGAAATTTATATATATTGGTATAACAGTAGTAAATATGCTAAAATATCTCAATTAGACGGAAGCCCATCAAATTTAACTTGGTCACCAAATGGAGAAAAATTAGCTTTTACTATGAAAGTAAAAACATCTCCACCAGTTCTTGTAAAAATGCCTAAAAAACCAAATGGGGCCAAGTGGGCTAAGACAGCTAGAATTACCAATCGACTTTATCATGAAGCTGACGGCAAAGGTTATATTGATACTGGCTTCTCTCATGTTTTTTTGATTTCTGCAGAAGGTTCAGGAGTTAGACAGTTAACAACTGGAGATTTTAATCATGTAGGACCATTATCGTGGTCTAAGAATAATTCAAAAATTTACTTTACCTCAAACAGATCAGCTTCATGGGAATATGAATTTAGAAATAGTGAGATATATTCAGTTGATATAAATGACAAAAAAATTAATTCATTGACTGACAGAAATGGTCCAGATTTTTCTCCCAAAGCATCTCCTAACGGAAAATATATAGCATATTTAGGTTTTACAGATAGAGTTCAGGCATATCAAAATACTCAGCTTTTAATAATGGATAGCAATGGCAATAACAAAAGAGTTCTTAGCTATAACATAGACTCCAGTATTAGTAGTTTTTATTGGTCCTCTGATAATAAAGGGATTTATTTTACTTATGACAAGTTTGGGGATACTAAAATTGCATTTCTAAATTTAGAAGGAAATAGTAAAGATTTAGCGAATAATTTAGGGGGAAATAGTATTGGCAGACCATACGGTGGAGGTTCGTTTTCTGTTTCAAAAAACGGAGTTATAGCATATACCAATACAAGCTATAATCATCCCTCTGAACTTACGGTTGTTAACGGCAAAAAAACAAATCAAATAACAAATTTAAGTTATGAACTTTTAGAAAATAGAACTTTAGGCATGGTTGAGGAAGTTTGGTATAAATCAAGTTTTGACAATCGTGATATCCAAGGCTGGATAGTTTATCCTCCAAATTATACCTCAGATAAAGAATATCCTTTTTTAGTAGAAAATCACGGAGGTCCCATTTCAAATTATGGCAGTCGATTTTCTGCAGAAGTACAATTATTTGCTGCCGCTGGATATATAGTTTTTTATCCTAATCCAAGAGGAAGTACCAGTTATGGAGAAGAGTTTGCAAACCTTTTACATCATAATTATCCCGCAGAAGACTATTTGGACGTAATGGATGGAGTTGATTTTTGTATAAAGAAAGGAATTGCTAATGAAAATATGCTATATGTTACTGGGGGAAGTGCAGGTGGGTCAATGACTGCATGGATGATTGGTAAAAATAACAGATTTAATTCCGCAGTTGTTGTTAAGCCAGTAATGAACTGGATTAGCAAAACTCTGACCGCAGATAATTACTTTCAATATTCTGACACTAGGCTTGACGGACAATCGTGGGAAAACTTTCAAGAATATTGGGATTTTTCACCTATTTCATTAGTTGGAAATATTGAGACTCCAACAATGGTTATGGTAGGAATGGAAGATTTAAGAACACCACCCTCAGAAGCAAAACAATTATATCATGGTTTAAAACTTAGAAAAATTCCAACTGTGTTAGTAGAAATTCCAGAAGCTAGCCATGCTATTTCTAATAGACCAAGTAATTTAATTACCAAAGTGGCACACATTTTAGCCTGGTTCAAAAAGCACCCTTAATTTATAACGGTTCTAAATTATAAACCTTAGCTTACTTATAACAATAAATTAAGAAGTTGTTTATTATTAATTAATAAATTTGATTTACAATTTTTAAAATATCTCTTAACTAAATCATATATAAGATGGAAAACTTATCAAATTCTAACGGTAATGGGTCTGGAAAATGTCCTTTCGCCCCAGCTTCAAAAAAACACACTTCAGCTGGAGCTTATTCAAATTCAAGTTGGTGGCCTAATCAATTAAATCTTAGGATATTACACCAAAACTCACAAGTAACTAGACCGACATCAAAAGGTTTTAACTATTCAGAAAAATTTAAAAGTTTAGATTTAGATGCAATAAAAAAAGATCTTTATGATTTAATGACAGACTCACAAGATTGGTGGCCTGCAGATTATGGTCATTATGGCCCATTTTTTATTAGAATGGCCTGGCATAGCGCTGGTACTTACAGAATTGGAGATGGAAGAGGTGGAGCCTCTGCAGGAACTCTTAGATTTGCTCCTTTAAATAGTTGGCCTGATAACGGCAACCTTGATAAAGCAAGAAGACTGTTATGGCCAATAAAGCAAAAATATGGAGAAAAGATTTCTTGGGCTGATTTAATGATACTAACTGGAAATTGTGCATTAGAATCAATGGGCTTTAATACATTTGGATTTGGAGGAGGTCGTGAAGATGTCTGGGAGCCTGAAGGAGATATTTACTGGGGACCTGAATCTGATTGGCTTGAAGACGAAAGATACAAAGGAGATAGAGAGTTAGATAACCCTCTAGGGGCTGTGCAAATGGGGCTTATTTATGTAAACCCAGAAGGGCCAAATAGTAATCCAGATCCTCTTGCCTCAGCTAGAGATATTAGAGAAACTTTTGCAAGAATGGCGATGAATGACGAAGAGACTGTTGCATTAATAGCAGGAGGACACACCTTTGGAAAAACTCATGGAGCTGGAGACCCATCAAATGTTGGTCCAGAGCCAGAAGGAGCAAGTATTGAACAAATGGGTTTTGGATGGAAGAATTCATTTAAGTCAGGAAAAGGGGTTGATACAATCACAAGCGGACTTGAAGGTGCGTGGACTCCAACGCCAATCAAATGGGATAGTACTTATTTTGATACATTGTTTGGTTATGAATGGGAGCTTACTAAAAGTCCAGCTGGAGCTCAACAATGGACACCTAAAAATGGTCAAGGTGCTGGGACTGTTCCAGATGCTCACGATAGTTCAAGAACTCACGCGCCAATGATGGCAACTACTGACCTAGCTTTAATAAAAGATCCTAAATACCTTGAAATATCAAAACGATTTCATGAAAATATTGAGGAGTTTGAAGATGCATTCGCAAGAGCTTGGTATAAATTAACTCACCGTGATATGGGTCCTATTTCAAGATATCTAGGAAAAGAAGTTCCTAGTGAAGTATTGATATGGCAAGACCCAATACCTGCTATTAATTATGAATTAATTGATAAAAATGACATAGACTCTTTAAAAACCAAAATTACGAACTCAGGGTTATCTAATTCTCAACTTATATCCACTGCTTGGGCATCTGCTTCTACCTATAGAGGTACTGATAAAAGAGGTGGAGCAAATGGAGCTAGATTACAGCTTTCTCCACAAAATAGTTGGGAGGTTAATGACCCGAATAATTTGAATAAAGTTTTAGATGTTTTAAAATCTGTTCAGTCAGCTTTTAATCAGTCAAATGGATCTAAAAAAGTTTCAATGGCTGATTTGATAATCTTAGCAGGAAATACTGCAGTTGAAAATTCTGCAAAAATTGCTGGTCAGAATATTTCTGTCTCTTTTGTTCCTGGTAGAAATGATGCAACACAAGAGAACACCGATGTTGAATCATTTTCTGTATTAGAGCCTAGTGCAGATGGATTTAGAAATTACATGAAGCCAAACCAGGACAGGCATGCTGAAGAATTACTCCTAGATAAAGCACATTTGTTGCCTTTAAGCGCTCCTGAAATGACAGTTTT
>JABHBC010000138.1 GCA_018674025.1 Flavobacteriaceae bacterium | reverse complement strand
TTGGCAAATGGCTTATGATGAAGCTATTTTAGCATATGGTCAATACAGTTTAGTTGCTGATTATAGTTCTTTGTTTACAGATGAATTTGAAAACTCTACGGAATCAATCTTTGAATTACAATTAGCTCAAGATGCAGCGAATTCTCAAATGGGTAGAAATTTCACCCCTTTTAAGTATAAATTAGGTCAACATTTCGGTTGGTTACAGGTTAGTGCAGATGTTTTGTTAGACCATATGGCTACATATCCAGATGACCCAAGAATTGATGGCTCTTACATCTATGAATATAATAGAGCGGATAACGGAAATCTTATCCAACATTATCCTGCTATTACAAATAGAACCACTTTTACTAATGGACATCCGTTCTTATTTAAGTTTGTGGAAAAAGACACACAACATAGTAATCAATTTGGAGATCAAAATTTAATTATTTACAGATATGCAGATCTTTTACTTATGTTAGCAGAGATTTCTAATGAGTTACAAAATGATCAACAATTAGGCTATGTAACTGAAGTTTTAGATCGTGTTGGTATGTCAAACGATGCTTATCTTGGAGGGCAAAGTTCTTTTAGAGATGCCATTATGAATGAATATAGATATGAACTTATTGGAGAAGGTGAAGATGCTCATAACAATAGAAGAAGAGGATTTGATTATTTTTTGACAAATACCATAAACAAACATAATAATAATCCAATATTTTCACCCAACGTAGATTTGACTTTAAGTACTGATCCAAATCAGGTCATGAAGTTGCCAATTCCACTAACAGAAATTAATACCAATATATTAATTGATGATTAATTAGATTTTTACAATAAATTACTAAAAGGGACTTATATAGGTCCCTTTTTTTTATTGTAATGAAAAATGATTGTATTTTTGCCACGTTTAATCACAAACTATTTGTAGTAAATAATTATGGCAAAACTTCCTGTAAAGTATCAATTTTTAGATTTTTCTGACTATGGTCGCTCCTTAGGTCACTGGATTGCTAGTAAGCTTCAATACACAAAATTTACCGCAATTCATGTAACTTCCATGTTTGTAATTTCTGGACTCTTAGCAATAGCTTTTATGCTTAACGAATATTATGTTATGGCTGCATTTTTTATTATTTTAAAATCCGTTTTAGATGCAGCTGATGGTGAGTTATCAAGACTAAAAAAATCTCCATCTTATGTAGGCCGTTTTTATGACTCAATTGCAGATTTTTTACTTAATTTCTGTTTTTTATTCACTTTTTGGTATCTCTCTGAAATTTCCATAATCTATATGTTTATTGCTTTTTTTTGTATTCAACTTCAAGGGACTGTTTTTAATTATTATTATGTTATTCTAAGAAATTCTGTTGATGGAGATTCAACTAGCCGTATAGTCGAGGATTCCGCTCCAATAGCTCTCAAGGGAGAAAGTCAAAAGATGGTTAATATATTCTATAATATTTATGATGTATTATACATTACCTTTGATAAAATCATGTATTTTATGGACAAAGACGCAAGTAAATGTAAGCCATTTCCAAAGTGGTTTATGACATTAGTCTCTTTATATGGCCTTGGATTTCAGTTGCTAATAATGGCTATTATGTTAGTGTTTAATTTTGACTTGTATGTAATTCCTTTTTTTATTTTTTACTCTGTTTTTATAATTGTTTTTGTAGGACTAAGAAAATTATTTCTTTAAACAATAATAAGACTATTAACTTATTTTTCATACTGTTTGATTTATCCTCAATATTGATATAAAATTCCCCAAATATTTTACTATTCAAGTAAATTTCATTCTTAGATTGTTTTATATTTATAAGTATGAAAAATCAAATAATTATATTCTTTATATTTTTTTCTTTTTCAATTAGTTCTCAAGAAAATAATTTTATAGTTGGAGCTACTTTAAATTTCAATGAGTTAAACACTCAAAAATCTGATTTGTTTTTGAAAGATTTTACTTACCTAACTCCTGCTAATGCTGCTAAACAGACTGTAGTCCATCCAAAACCTAATACATGGAACTGGACTAAGATTGATCAAATGATAGATTTTGCTAAACTTCATGATTTAGACTTACGTATTCATGGACCTATTGGACCACAATCTTCTAAATGGGCTAAAGACGATTTAAGAACTAGTGATGAGTTAATGTTAAATTTGGTTGAATTTATGACAGAATCTTGTATTAAATTCTCAAAAGAACCATCTGTCAAATGGATGGATGTTGTTAATGAAACTATCTTACCAAGTGGAAAATGGCATGGACCTAAACTTGGAAATAATAAATGGGAAAATCCATGGTTAAAAATTGGTTTGGATGAAAATGAATTTCCTATATATATATTAAAGTCATTTGAAATTGCTACAAAACTTGCCCCTAATATAAGTTTAGTTTTTAATCAAAATGCAGGTTTTCAACCCCGTCTTTGGGATAAACTAAAAAAGAGCGTAAAATATATTAGATCTAAAGGTTATAGAGTTGATGGTATAGGCTGGCAAGGACATTTGCTTCTCAGTAAATCAACATATGGTATTGTAAATGATTTAGACAAGGGAATTGAGGATCTTTCAAATTTAATTGATTGGGCCCATGAAAATGACTTAGACTTTCATGTAACTGAATTAGATTATTTTGTAAAGGACAAATCTAATTTAAGTTATCATTTGTCAGAACAAAAAATGATATACTCTAGAATAATTAATTTACTTGAAGAGAAATCTAAAAATGGTCTTGTTACACTAAATTTTTGGGACATGGGTGAGCGATATAAAAAAGGAAAAGGTTATTTTCAATCTATTTACTCAAAAGAACTAAAGCCTAATCCGAGTTATGAATTATTAAATAATATTTTAAAATAAATAAAATGAGATTAAAATTATTTCTTATTACTTTTCTTACTGTCTTTTATATTTCAGCTCAAGAAGATTCTTCTTATAAATTGTATTTAGATAGTTCGAAATCCCATATTGATCGATTAAATGATTTAATGTCTAGGATGACCTTAGAAGATAAGGTTTATCAAATGAATCAATTTGTTGGACTTGATCATATGAGAAAAGCAGAAAAAGATTTATCACCTGAAGATTTGGTAAACAATGATGCTCAAGGTTTTTATAAAGGTGTATTTAGTAATGATGTTATGAAAATGACTCAGGAGGGTAAAATTGGTTCTTTTTTACATGTTTTAACTGCTGAGGAAGGAAATTTATTACAAGAACTTGCTAATGAATCAAGATTAAAAATACCTATTTTAATAGGAATCGATGCTATACATGGAAATGCACTTTTTAGTGGTGCTACTGTATATCCATCCCCAATTACCCTAGCATCAACATGGAGTGATGACTTTCTTTTTGATGTAGGAAGGCAAACAGCTCTTGAAATGAGAGCTACTGGCTCTCATTGGGCATTTACTCCTAACATTGATGTGTTAAGAGACCCCAGATGGGGTAGAGTAGGTGAAACTTTTGGAGAAGATCCATTTATGGTTGGAAATTTAGGAGCTTCAATGATTAATGGTTTTCAGCTAAATGATTTTACTGGCACAAATAAAGTTATAGCGTGTGCTAAACATATGATTGCCGGAAGTGAACCAATTAATGGTTTAAATGCATCACCAATGGATGTTTCGATGCGTACTTTAAAAGAAGTTTATTTACCTCCTTACAAAAAGGCAATTGACGCTGGTGTGTATTCTATCATGGCAGCACATAATGAACTAAATGGAGTTCCTTGTCATATGAGTAGTTGGTTAATGACTGATTTATTTCGTAAAGATTGGGGTTTTAAGGGATTTTATGTAAGCGACTGGATGGATATTGAAAGGATAGAAACTTTACATCATGTGGCCAGTAGTTTAAAAGAAGCATCTTACTTAGCAGTTAATGCCGGTATGGATATGCACATGCATGGTGTTGATTTCCCTGAAGCAGTAATTGAATTGGTTAAAGAAGGAACACTTCCAATTTCTAGAGTCAACGAAGCATGTTCAAAAATTTTGATGGCTAAATTTAAATTAGGATTATTTGAAAATAGATTTGTTGATATTGAAAAAATACCTGAAAATATTTTTACTCCTGAACATAAGTTTACTGCATTAGAAACTGCTAGAAAAGGGATTGTATTGTTAAAGAACTCTAATTTATTACCACTAAATAAAGTTAAAAAATCAAAAAAGATTTTAGTTACTGGACCTAATGCAAATAATCAATCAATATTAGGTGATTGGCATGCTGCACAACCAGATGAAAATGTAACTACAATTTTTGAAGGAATAAAAGATTTAGGAGAATCAAAAGGATATGATGTGTCATTTTTTGACTCTGGAGATAATATTAGAAAAATATCCAATAAAAATATTCAAAATACTGTAGATGCATCCAAAGATGCAGATTATGTTATTGTCGTTGTAGGAGATAATTCAATGAGGTATAAATGGAAGGATAAAACTGCGGGCGAAAATATGGCTAGAGCTGAACTAAATTTAGCTGGAAAACAATTAGAGCTAGTACGTTCTTTAAAGGAAATTAATAACAATGTTATTGTAGTGTATGTTAATGGTAAACCAATTAGTGAGCCTTGGATCCAAAATAATATTCCATCCATTATAGAAGCTTGGGAGCCTGGAAATCTAGGAGGCAAGGCTGTTGCAGAAATTATTTTTGGAGATATTAATCCTAGTGGTAAATTACCCTTAACTGTTCCAAGAAGCGTTGGACAACTTCAAATGATTTATAATCATAAGCCTTCCCAATATTTTCATAAATATGCATTTGAAAAAAACAAACCACTTTATGAATTTGGGTATGGTTTAAGTTATACAAAGTTTAAATATTCTAATCCAAAACTTTTAAATACCAGCTTTGACGATGACTCTAATATTAAAGTTGAAGTTGCAGTAACTAATATTGGTGAAATGGATGGAGATGAAGTTGTTCAACTTTACATTAGAGATAACGTTAGTTCTGCTACCAGACCTGTTAAAGAACTTAAAGGTTATAAGAGGATTAATTTAAAGGTTGGTGAGACAAAAAATGTAGTTTTTGAAATTACACCCGAATCTTTAGCCTTTTATGACATTGACATGAATTATGTTGTGGAACCTGGAACTTTTAAGATTATGACAGGCTCATCATCTCATTTCAAATCCCTGAAAACTGTTGAGTTAACTATTGAAAATAAAATTAACTTATATAATTAAACACTTTTATGAAACTATACAAATTACTAATAATCATTATTCCATTTTTTTGTTTGTCAGTTTATGCTAATAATGATAACAAAAAAGAAAATATCATTTTTATTATTGTTGACGATCTTAGAGACCTTGACATGGCAGATAATCAACTGCAAATTTTAACCCCTAACATTGATAAACTAAAGAAAAGTGGGGTAACTTTTAAAAATTCATTTACAAATAATCCAGTGTGTGGAGCTTCAAGAGCTAGTTTACTTACAGGTTTAAGGCCAACTAAAAATAGATTTACTACTTTCCACACAAAAATTAACGAAGATGCTCCAAATTCTTTAACTATTGCATCACATCTTAAAAACAACGGGTATAGGACAATTAGTAATGGGAAAATATCTCATCATGCAAGGGATGCAGCCTATGGTTGGGACGATATTTTTAGAGGGACAAGAAATAATCCTAAAGATTATAAAGATCCAATTAATATAAAAAACTTAAAAAATAATTTTGGTCCTGCTTCTGAATTTGTATATACCGATGATAACGATTATTCAGATGGAAAGGTAGCTCAAAAGACCATTAGAGATATAAAATCAATTAATCAAAGTGATAAGCCTTTTTTTATCGCTGTTGGGTTTCAAAAACCTCATTTACCGTTTGTAGCTCCAAAAAAATACTGGGACTTGTACGATAAAGATGATATTGTTTTACCTCTTAATAATTTTTTTCCTCCAAATGCTCCTCAAAAAGCAAATTATTTTTACGAATTAAGAAAGTTTACTGATATTCCTGAAAAGGGTGCTATTTCTGATGATAAAGCAAAAGAGTTAATTCACGCATATTACGCCTGTGTAAGTTATATAGATGCACAGATAGGACTTATTTTAGATGAGTTAAAGAGTCAGGGTTTAAGTAATAATACAACAGTTGTATTGACTAGTGATCACGGCTTTAGTCTTTCAGAGCATGGAAGGTGGACAAAGCATAACTTGTTTCAATACGAACTAAAAATCCCAATGATTATTAGTTCACCTAAATACAAAAAGAACAAAACTAGTGAATCCTTTGTTGAATTAATCGATTTGTATGCTACATTTTGTGATTTAGCAGAAATAGAAACTCCTGATTTTGTTCAAGGAAAGTCCTTGGTAAGTAATTTAAAAAACCCTAATAAAGTTAGCAGTGAGATAGCTTTTTCGATTTGGAGAAATGGTGAAACATTAATTTCAAATAAGTACTATTATACTGAATGGAAAAGAAAAGGATCTGTAATAGATAGAATGCTATATGATATAGAAAATGACAAACTTCAAATGAACAATATTGCTGAAATAAGATCAAATAAATCTATAGTTGATAGTCTTAGCCTTATATTAAATAAGCATATAAAGTCAAAAAAGTAAAATGAAAATTGTAACTGAGTTTTTATTAATATTTTTTATTAGCTATTTATCTAGTTATTCACAGTTACAATTAAGTGATGATAAAATTAATGTATTTATTCTAGCTGGTCAATCTAACATGGCAGGAGCTGCAAATGCAAATAAGCTAAGTCTTACAGATATAAAAGATTTAGAAAATGCTCAAAAAAACATTTCGTTCGTTAATAATGGTAATAAATCTGTTCCCTTAAACGTGACAATACCTCCAGAGTGGAAAAGAAAAAAATTCCAAGTTGATAGCTGTTTTGGTCCGGAAATATTTTTTGGGATTGAATTATCAAAAAAACATCCTAATAAAAAGTTTTTATTTATTAAAAGATCCAAAGGAGGATCTTCTTTATATGGTTCTTGGAATTCAAACTGGACTAAGGAAAAGGCAAAATATATAGGTGAGTTAAATAAACCGAAACTTTTTTATGAGTTAATAAATGATGTGCAAAAGGAATTATCTAAATATGATAAATCAGATTATCAAATTATGGGTATGTTATGGGTTCAAGGTGAATCTGATAGTGGTCAAAAATGGGGTCCTTTACCTTCAGATACTTATGCTGATAATTTAAAAAATCTAATTAATAATTCAAGATCTATATTCAAATCTTCAAAGCTGCCATTTATGATATTACAGGTTGGAAGTAAAAAAATAGGTAATGCAATGAAACAAGTTTCTGAAGAATTAAAAAATGTTACTTTTATTGCACAAAATAAAGATATATCTTCTTTTAACTACTTACCTAGACTTGAAGATAATATTCATTATAATTATTTTGGAATGAAAAAAATAGGAATTTTATTTTCAAATAATTTCAATAAATTAAATACTAACAATAATTAATAAATTAAAACTATGAAAAACTCAATTAAAATCTTTTTGCTATTACTTTTATTCTCGTTGAATTCAAATGCTCAAAATAACTATCAAATAAAAAAAGCTACTATGTTTTCTGAACATGCTGCAACACAGTTAGAATTGTCAGATGAAGATCAAAAGTTTATATATGATACATACATAGCTAAATTCATGAATGATAGAGAAAACATTTTTGGAAAAGATTTATCTAACGAAGAAAAAAAAGCTGTTTACAAAGCTTCTAGCAAGAAACTTAGACAATCTATGAAAGTTAGATTTGATCAGCCTACCACAGCTGCAATAATGAAAGCTGTATTAGAACTTCAGAAAAAAAACCAATAATTTTTTGAGATATATCTTTTATATATCTCTGTTTTTTTTAAACTCAATAATTTCCCAAACTTCATCTGAAGAGATTGTGAATTTGATGGGTAGAGGTATAAATATGGGTAATGTATTGTCTGCCCCCTCCGAAGGGAACTGGGCTCATGCTGTTTACGAAGACTATTTTGTTCAATTATCTGAAGCTGGCTTTACTAATGTTAGAATTCCAGTAGATTTTTATAGTGGTGGATTTCTTAATCCTGATTATAGTATAAATGGATCTGAAAGGTCTAATATTAATATTGAAGGGTGTACTAGTAATAACTGTTTTTCATCAGAAGCCAATACTTTTTCAAATTATGAGGGTTCATTAGATGATTACTCTGTTAACGAAGATTATTTAGATAGAGTTCAGCAGATTGTTGACTGGGCGATAACTCACAACATAATAGTTGTATTAGATTTTCACGGAAATAACCTTAAACAAGAATTTGTATATACATTTCAAAATGAGGAAATAAATGGAGTTAATTACTATACAAATCCAACTTCAGCTAAAAGGTTAGCAGATATTAATAGATTTAAAGCCATTTGGAGAGATATAGCAAATAGATTCAAGGATTATTCTACAAGTAGTTTAGTTTTTGATTTAATTAATGAACCTTACTTCTCAGTTTCTGCAGACGAAATGAATGACTTAAACTTAAGTTTAATTGAAATTATTAGAACCTCAGGATCTAATAATTTAACTAGAGGAATAATCATAAATGGAGGAGGAGCTTCTAGCTGGCAAGTACCATTTGAAATTAGTTCTGAGGTTCTTAGTTCAGATGATTACTTGATTGCAACTTTCCATTATTACCAACCGTTTAATTTTACTGCATCATCAAGAGAACAATATAATAATTTTGTTTTTTCTGACGATCAAAAAGATTTAATCACTGAGAGATTTAGTCAGCTAAAAACTTGGTCTGAAAATAATGATATCCCAATGTATCTTGGTGAGTTTGGTGCTGATAATGAAAATGGTGTTAATTACTCTCAAGGGTCTGTTGGTGAGTTTGGAGGTCCATTTAACTTAGACCGTGTTGAATATCATAGATTTATAGCTGAAGAGGCTATTGTTAATGACTTTGCATTTTCAGCATGGTGTGCAAGTAATAAGTCTTCCAAAACTATTAATCTTAGGAATGACAATCCTAATAATAGCAGTATTGATCCTTATTCTGGTGAAATAATTACTGATAACTGGGTAAATGATGTTAAAGAGGCTTTAATAGGGTGTCCAGAAAATGAGCTCATTCAAAATCCAAATTTTGATTGTATCAGTATTAACAATAGTTGGAGTT
>JABHBC010000014.1 GCA_018674025.1 Flavobacteriaceae bacterium | reverse complement strand
TGACTTTCCAATAAGTTTAGCAGAGTCCGAAAGGTTTAAACCAAGTGTAGTTAAAGCTCCATCTTCAAACTCATATGTATCATTAAACACAGATTGATTAATTACTAATTCAATTTCATCTGTAGCTAAATCACCTGGAGATATCAATTCATCTACACCAAGATTACTGAAATTTATATTATTTTTTGGATTATTATATTCTGAGTTAGAAATCCTTGCAATTGTTTTTTTTGCTCCAAGTTGTTTAGCTAAAAAACATGCTGTTAGATTTGTAGCTTGTAAAGCAGTGACACCAATAAACAGATCAGCATCAGAGATGTTTGCATCATTAAGGGTTTTAATTGAAGTTGAATCACCATTTAGCACCTTAATATCAAGATGACTCTCCGCAAAAGTTAAACTATCTCTAACGGGATCTATTAAAGTGATTTCTTGAGATTCGTAAGATAATAATTTTGCTAGATGAAATCCAACTTCACCTGCACCAGCAATAATTATTTTCATTATTCTATAAATTGTTCAATACAAATATAATTTATTTTAGGGAATTGAATGTTAATTGTATTTCTTTGCATTAATATTTTAAAAAAAACGGCTAGTATTAATGTCAAAAAAAATAATTCCTTATCAAAATAGCGACTTGTCCAAAAAAAGCCAAGTAGAAAAAATGTTCAACAATATTTCAAAAGAATATGACATACTTAATCGTGTTATTTCATTTGGTATTGATGTTTCATGGAGAAAAAAAATAGTGAAAATATTAAAATCTAAAAAACCATCATTGATTTTAGATGTTGCTACTGGTACAGGAGATTTAGCAATTGCAATGGTTCAAACAAATGCTAAAAAAATTATCGGTCTTGATATAAGTAAAGGCATGTTAGATGTCGGAATTGAGAAAATAAAAGATAAGAACCTAGATAATACAATTGATATGGTTATCGGAGATTCTGAAAATTTAAAATACGAAGATAATTTCTTTGATGCAGTCACTGTATCTTTTGGAGTAAGAAATTTTGAATCCTTAGATTCAGGATTAACAGAAATTTTTAGGGTCTTAAAACCAAATGGATCCTTAGTAATTTTAGAAACTTCTAACCCCACAAAATTTCCATTTAAGCAGTTTTACACAGTTTACTCTAAATTTATTTTACCAATGATAGGAAAGATATTTTCAAAAGATAAATTAGCGTATAATTATCTATCAGAATCTTCTGCTGAATTTCCCTTCGGAGAAAAATTCAACAATATTTTAAAGAAAATTGGGTTTACTAATGTAGTAGACTTTCCACAAACATTTGGAGTTGCTACTATTTATGTAGCTAGTAAAGGTTAAAATGAAAAAAACAGTATTAATTTTTTTATATATCTTATCATTAAACACTGCTAATTCTCAGTTGTTTACTAAGGAAAAAGTGATTAATAATGAGAATTTTGATAAACCAAGTGTCTCCTGGGGGTATTATTTAGGATTCAATAATTATGATTTTAACTTTGATTATCTTGAAAATTATGATGATATACAAGTCGAAGCTTCATCTGGATTTAATGTTGGGTTAATTGGTAATTTTAGAATTAATGATTTTTTTGATTTAAGGTTTGAACCTGGCTTAATCATGTCAAGTAGAAACTTAATCTATAATCCAGTAAGCTTTGGAGATAGTGAGTTTCTAGAAAATATTCATTTAAGAGAAGTAAAGTCTACCTATATACATTTTCCACTTTTATTAAAAATATCCACCAAAAGATTAAATAATTTTAAACCCTTTATAACATCAGGTATATCTACCGCAATTAATCTTTCAAGTAATGAAAAGAATTTAGAAGACAACAGTTCTGGGCAATTTAGAACCAAAAGAAATGTGTTTTTCTATGAACTTGGATTTGGAATAGATATTTATCTTGAGTGGTTTAAATTCACTCCATCAATTAGAGGGATATTTGCTATTTCAGATGAACTTGTAAGAGATGATGACCCTATAAGTCCTTGGACAGGAAATATAGATTTTATGAAAACAAGCGGAATATTAATCAATTTTACTTTTCAGTAGACTTTCTAGCGTTTTCACTTAGAACAATAGAAAGTGCATTAGCAACATTTAAACTTTCAGTTTTTTTGAGTTTGCCAAACCTGGGGATAGACAACCTTTTATCAACAAATTTTGATAGATTTGGAT
>JABHBC010000137.1 GCA_018674025.1 Flavobacteriaceae bacterium | reverse complement strand
TAATGTTATGTTAGCAGAATTATTCCTTGCGAAGTACCCAGTATATTCTTGTAAAATCAAAAAATCAAAAAATTACATTTCACAAAAAAGTTGTGGTTGTTGTTAAAAGTTAAATAAACAGACCCATAGTTCAACTAAAATGAACGATTAGTCAATAATTGACGTGAGTTATTTAATTATTCAATCAGCTATTTCGAACTTATTTTATTGAAACTGAAACAACAGTATTTCCCCAGCCCATTTTTAATCTCATATCCTTATCAAACATCATTGAAAAAGCCTCAATAGCCTTCTCAGTTTTAGTGACTTTGCCAGACACACGAACCACATCTTGATCCTCATTATAGTAATAAGAACCCCAAAGATTTTTTGCTTTGTTGACAATTACAGTCCAATCTCCATCAGAAGAAGGTATAGTAAATAGAGAGTATGTTCCTGCATTTAGTTCTTTTCCTCCAAATATAACATCCTTATAAAATGTGATTTCTGCTGCTTCATTCGCCCCTGTTCTCCAAACCTTTGCCGGAGGTGCTAATTTTAGAAGATCTCTTCCTTTTAGTTGAGGACGGCTGTATATAACTTTTACTATTTTATCTGAAATTTTGTAGCTACTTGGGAACGCTGTCATATCCATTGGGCTTTTATCTAAGCTTTTAAATTCTTGTGCAGCTAGTTCTAAAGAGCTAATTAATGTAAACACAAAAACAGTGACAGTTAAAATTGAATTTTTCATATTTAAAAAGTTTTTTTGTAAATTTTTATTCAATAAATATATTAAATTTTATAGATATCACGCTTGATGATGTTTAATAAATAGCCTAAAAAAATATTATCAAAAAAGTTATATATATTCAATTATTGATATTACTTTTGCGGCCGATTTATTTTTAATCAAATTATACAATGAAAAATCAAGAAAACGGAAATGCTCAATTAAACTCAGTTAGAAATGAATTTAACGATAGAGTTATAAATAAATCATTTCTTGGAAGAGCAAAAAGAGTTACCTGGACGGGCGTAAGAAGGTTTAGAAGTATCTAAACCTTAAAGCTCGTTAGTTTCATATCAAAAAATGTATTGTTTGATGCATTTTTAAAACTCACTGAACACAGCTATGATAGAACATTATTTTGACTGCCCCCATTGTTGGGAAAATCATTTAAAAATGATTGATTCTTCAATAATAAACCAACAGTTTATTGAGGACTGCGAGACTTGTTGCAACCCTTTAGAGTTTATAATAAGTGTTAATGACAATTTAATTGAATCTTTTAATGTTTCGTCTATTGAGCAATAGTGTGTTTTTTATTTAACTTTTCGATTTATTATATTAGTGTTTAATAAAATTGTACCAAAATGAAAAAAATAATGTTTCTAGCCTTACTATTACCGCTTTTTGCTTTTTCTCAGCCTATTGCTCAAAAAAAGGGAAAAGTAATGAAAAAAGCTTTTTTTGAAAAACAGATAATAGAGAACTGGGAGGAGTATAGCAAAGCTTTTGAGTACGCTGATTATCAAAAAATAGCTTCATACTTTACGTACCCTTTAACCTTTTCCTTGCTTGAAAACCCTCAAATAATTGTAAACAAAAAAGATCTGATTGCTTTTTACAAACAAATGAGATCTAGTGTTCAAGACGGATATAAGTACAGCTTACTTGATAAGTCGAGAGTAGTCTGGCTTTCTAAAGACGCTTACATCTTTGATGCAACATACTCTAGATATAACGGTGATTATAAAAGAATTTTTCAAGGCAGGGGAATTTACATGTATAAAAAAGTAGACAACTCATGGAAAATGTTTTCGGTTTCTTCTTTACCAATTCCAAAAAAGAAAGATAAAAAATCCAAAAAATAATTATTTTTTATATCCTTAAGTTATTTCCTTAGAAGACATATAATAGGTAAGGACTGAGGCAAACAAAGCGGGAATTGAAAAAATTAAAAAATTAGCGGATAGACTTAATCCAATTGAGATTAATAAACCACCAATTAGTGGTGCTAATATTCCACCAACTCTACCCATTCCAATAGCCCAACCAACTCCTGTAGTTTTGAACTCAGTAGGATATAGTCTTGCAGCGACTGCATATAATCCAACAAACCCTCCTTGCAAACTAAACCCTAGCAAAAAATAGACAAGCAACAAAATATCTGTTCCTACAAAAAGTTTAAACGATGCCATTAGTAAAAAGGTTAGTAACAGAAAAAATGATATGGTTTTTTTAAGGCCAATTTTTGAAGAAAAATAACCTTGCAAAACTATTCCAAAAAAAGCACCAACATTAAAAATCGTACCAGCATAAATAGCTAACTCAATTGATAATCCTGCATCGGTGGCGAGTTTAGGAATCCAACTAATTAAGAAATATAAACAACCAAAAGCAAAAAAAAGAGCAGCCCATAATTGCAAAGTTGATATTTTATATTTTTCTGAAAAAAGCCTAGAAACCAGAGGTTTATTATTTGCTTTTAGACCAATTTTAGGAAGACTATCCAAAGGCTTAAAATTCATTTTAATTAAAATTTTATTTGCTTTTGCTAACGCATCTTTTGGTTGTTTTTTTAAATAAAACTGAGGCGACTCAGACAAGAAAAAAAAGATTAAAGGGATGGTAAGAAGAGTTGTTAACCCAGCTAGAACAAACATACTCTCCCAACCGTATGAAGGGATAATGGCAGCAGCTACGTACCCTGAGGCAACGGCCCCCACCGGGTATCCTGAAATAACAAGACTAACCCAAAAATCTTTTGAATTGTTTAAGACATTTTCTGAAGTTAAGGTTGCTGTAGTTGCGAGCATACAACCAATCCCAAGACCACTAACCAACCTCATAAGTATTAATTGTAAAATATTTTCGCTTAAGGATGTTA
Organism: Flavobacteriaceae bacterium; assembly: GCA_018674025.1. Lineage (GTDB taxonomy): Bacteria > Bacteroidota > Bacteroidia > Flavobacteriales > Flavobacteriaceae > SGZJ01. Next base: position 453 of record JABHBC010000137.1, on the reverse strand, counting down.
AAAGAACGCTTAGCCCCATTATAAACGCACTTGCTAGTATTAGTTTTTTACGCCCAAATCTGTCTGCAAATGGAGCCAAAAATATAGCTCCTATCGCCATTCCGATTAAACCTGCACTAAAGACAAATCCAAGTGTTTTAGGACCAAGATTTAAATCTTCGGCAATAGCAGGCGCACAATAGGAAACTACAAGAACATCCATTCCATCTAAAACACTCATTAAGAAACAAATTGCGATTGAAAAATATTGAACTTGGGTAATTTTAATTTGACCATCATCTTTACTCAAATATTGCAACATAATACTAGATAAAACTTTATTGAATTATTAAGAAGCAAATATAGAAGAAACAATATATTTCTAAACAAATCACCAATATATCTTTCTATTAAAAGTGTTTTTTTAAGAGATAAATTAAAGATGTAACTTGTTTGTATGAAAAAGAAAATATT
>JABHBC010000136.1 GCA_018674025.1 Flavobacteriaceae bacterium | reverse complement strand
TTTTTAAAAGCATTAAAATGGTGTGATGTTGTTAATATGCTTAGATTGCAAAATGAAAGAATGACAGATAGTTTTTTTCCCTCTGTTAGAGAGTATGTACAACAATATGGACTTACATTAGAAATATTAAATTCTCTAGATAAAGAAATATATATTATGCATCCTGGCCCAATTAATAGAGGTGTTGAGATTTCTAGTGATGTAGCTGATTCTAAAAACTCTATAATACTTGATCAAGTGGAGAACGGAGTGGCTATTAGAATGGCAATTATTTATCTTTTAGCCCAAAAGAAACCTTTGAATAAATAAATTTGAAAATCACAATAATTGGTTGTTACAGTGCTATGCCTAAAATAGGTAACAATCTTTCATCTCAAATAATTGAAATTCAGAATGAAATTTTTCTTGTTGATTGTGGAGAAGGCACCCAAGTAGGTTTAAGAAAAAATAAAATAAAATTCTCACGGATTAAACATATATTTATTTCTCATTTACATGGAGACCACTATTTTGGTTTGATTGGTTTAATATCTACATTTTCTCTTTTAAATAGATCAGCTGATCTTCACGTTTACGGACCATTAGGAATAAAAGAATTAATTATAAATCAAATTAAAGCCTCTGGTTCTTGGACAAAATATAAATTAATTTTTCATGAACTTAGTTCGAATAATTCACAATTAATTTTTCAATCTGACTTTATTGAAGTGTCTACGATTCCATTATCACACAGAATCTATACCAATGGTTTTTTATTTAAAGAAGTTAACCTCCCATTGACTTTAAATAGAGAAGCTATTGATAAAAATGATGTAAGTATTGCTTATTCAAATAAATTAAAGCAAGGTTTTGATGTTGTTAATGAAAGAGGTATAGTTATTAAAAATAGTGTTCTTACACTTGCTGGAAAAGTTGCTAAGTCCTATGCTTATTGTTCAGATACTGAATATGATGAATCTATTGTTAAACTTATAAATAATTGTGACGCCTTATATCATGAATCTACATTTTTAGAAAAGCATGTTAAATTAAGTAAAACAACAAAACATTCTACTGCAAAACAGGCCGGTAAGATTGCAAAATTATCAAATACTAAATTATTAATTTTAGGGCATTATTCTTCCAGATATGAGAATATTGAAATGTTTAAAATTGAAGCAAAAACCGAATTTGAAAATGTAGTCTTAGCCGAGGATAGTAAAATAATCGAAATATAATTTATTAATTAATTTATAGTCATTAAATTTGACTTATGACATTAAAATCAGATTTAGGGAGTTATAGAAAAACTTATACTAAAAACAATAATTTCAATTTAGAAAATTTTGACAACCCATTATCTTTATTTAATAAATGGTTTAAAGAATTTGACAATGATATCACTGATTCTGAAGTTAATGCAATGACCTTGTCTACTGTTGGTATTGATCGTTTTCCCAAAAATAGAATTGTTTTGCTAAAAGAATTTGACGAAAAAGGTTTCACTTTTTATACAAATTATAACAGCGAAAAAGGCTTATCAATAAGTAAAAACAATAAAGTTTGTTTGTCTTTTTTTTGGGAAGAACACGAAAGACAGGTCATCATTAAAGGTTATGCAAAAAAAATTTCTGATTTAAAGAGTAATAAATATTTTAATTCAAGACCAAGAGGAAGTCAACTTGGTGCTATAGTTTCTAATCAAAGTGCTGTTATAGATTCAAAAAAAGAACTAGAAGAGAATTTAATTAATTTAGAAAGCAAATACAGAAATAAAAGCATTCCAAAACCGACTAATTGGGGTGGATATATAGTTTCACCTGTTGAATATGAATTTTGGCAAGGAGGAGAGAACCGTTTACATGACAGAGCTAGGTTTTTATATAATGATAATCACTGGGCTATAGATAGACTTTCTCCATGATAAAAATACAAAAATATGCTGCAGTTGATATTGGCTCTAATGCAGTTAGACTATTGATTTCTAGTGTTATATCACAAGACAACAATATAGTTGAAGTTAAAAAAAATAGTTTGGTTAGAGTACCTATTAGATTAGGTTTAGATGGTTTTTTAAATAACAAAATACAAAAAGATAATATTATCCGTCTAAATGATGCTATGAAGGCTTTTAAACTTCTTATGAAGATTCATAGTGTTACAAAGTATAAAATTTGCGCTACCTCTGCAATGAGAGAAGCAACGAATAGTTTGGCTGTAATTAATGATATTTACTCTAAAACAGGATTAAAAATTGATGTAATTTCAGGAAAAGATGAAGCTTCATTGATTGCTGATACATTTTTTGCTAACCATTTTAATTTTGATCATACTTATCTGTTTATTGATATTGGAGGTGGAAGTACTGAGCTGAGTATAATTTTTAATGGTGTAATAATAGCTTCAAAATCTTTTAAAATAGGTACAATTAGGTTTTTAAATGATTTAGTTAAAAAGAAAACATTGAATGAATACAAAAAATGGATCAAAATAAATACAAAAGAATTTTATAATATTATTATAATTGGATCTGGAGGAAATATTAATAAACTTTTAAAAGAATCCAAGAAAGCGATTAATCAATCTATTTCATATTCTTTTATCGAGAAATTTTATAAAAAAATCTCTAAATTATCTTACGAGGAAAGAATAACAAAACTTGGTTTTAACCCTGATAGATCTGATGTAATTGTTCCAGCAACCAAACTTTTAATTAAGTCAATGCAATACGCTAAATCAAATGAGATAATAGTTCCTAGAATAGGCTTAGCAGATGGTATAATTAGAAAATTAAATAATGTAGACTCTTTTGGTGATGATTTAAATAATTTAAATACTTAATTTAAAATCCACTCTTAGTTTTTCAATTAAATTATTTTTACTTCTTAAAAGATCATATTTTTCTTTAGACGTATAGGTGAATTTTTTTTCAATCTTTTCATTGACTGTTATTTTCAGTTTTATATCATAGTTATTTAAGTCCTTTCTAATATATTTTAATAAATCATGCTGGTTAGACTCTAACTCAATTTTATTTGTGCTATTTGGTAGTTCTACACATATATTATTGTCTTTTAATTTAGGGGTATCTATTCTTAAAATAGAAGCTAGATTATATTTTCCTGAGTTCTCTATTTTTTCTGAATATTTATTCCATGATATTACAAGCTTATCTTCAGTGAATTCATCTTTCGGTAATTTTTCAGGGTCAACAATCAATTCATTTGATTTAAACTCATGATTTTTTATAGTTTTTATACTATTAAGTGAAAGACCTGAATTACCGCTTGTTTTTATATCTAATTTAGGCTTTTCAACTTTAATTTTTACTGGATTAAGACTAGAGGTAATAATTTTAGTATTTTTAAAAAATTCAAATGGAATTATTTTAAAACTAGATTTTTTTTTTTGATCTAGCAATGTTAATGATCCTAGTTGCATGATTGTCAACTCAATTAATAATCTTTGGTTAATGCTTGAGCGGTAATTTATTTCACATTTGTTTAATAGTTCTAAACAATTGATTATAATTTCAGGTGATATCATTTTTGCTTGGTCAATTATTTTTTTCTTAGATTTATCAGAGTAGTCTAACAATGTAATTGTTTTTTCATCTTTAGAAATCAATAAGTTTCTACAATATGTAGATAAACCAGAAATATAATTAATTCCTTCAAATCCTTTTGAAATTACTGAATCTAACAATAAAAGTAACTCAGGTATTTTGTTTTCTAAAATTAAATCAATCGATTTTGAATATAT
>JABHBC010000135.1 GCA_018674025.1 Flavobacteriaceae bacterium | reverse complement strand
AAAGCGGCAGATAAAAAAGAAATTTTAATAGGAAATACTCCAGAAGAATATAAATACCTCATTCTTGATTTACTTTACGACCCAGAGAAAAGTAACGCTATCGCAGAGGCTGGAAAGAAATACGTGGTAAACACCTTTAATTGGACCGGTTCAACCGAAAAATTAATACATTTAATCGAAAACAAGAAGTAATCCATAGAATCATCTCTATTTAACCTTATCTTTGTGCCCTTATAATAAAAGGACATGGAATTTCAATTAGATTCAATAGAGGACGCAATAGAGGATATCAAACAAGGAAAAGTTATCATTGTTGTAGATGATGAAAACAGAGAAAACGAAGGTGATTTCATTGCTGCAGCTGAAAAAGTCACCCCTGAAATGATCAACTTTATGGCTCTACACGGACGTGGACTAATATGTGCTCCATTAACAGAAACTCGTTGCGATGAACTTGGCCTAAATATGATGGTACAAAATAATACTGTTTTACACAACACACAGTTTACAGTTTCAGTTGATTTGATAGGGCAAGGATGTACAACTGGTATTTCTACTTCAGATCGATCCAAAACAATCAAATCTCTGATAGAAACAAATACTAAACCAAACGACCTAGGGAGGCCAGGTCATATCTTCCCATTAAAAGCAAAAAATGGTGGTGTACTTAGACGTACAGGTCATACTGAAGCTGCAGTAGATTTAGCAAGGTTAGCAGGTTTGCAACCAGCAGGCATTTTAGTTGAAATTCTTAATGATGATGGTTCAATGGCAAGATTGCCAGAACTAAGAAAAGTAGCTAATAAATTTGATCTTAAAATTATTTCTATTGAAGACCTTGTGGCCTATCGAATGGAACATGACTCTCTAATACAAAAAAAACAAGACTATCAAATTGAAACAAGATTCGGAGATTTTAGGTTAAGAGCCTACCAACAAACAACTAATGATGCTGTTCATATTGCGCTTACCAAAGGAACTTGGAGTACTAATGAAATGGTACCAACAAGAATAAACTCAACATTAGTTAATAATGACATACTAGGAACACTTACAAATAATGCTGATCACAAGTTAGATAAGATGTTTAAACAAATTAATGAAAATGGAAAAGGGGCAATCATTTTCATCAATCAAAGCATACAGCCTACAAATCTACTTAAACGATTAGATATTATTAGGTCCACCCAAAAAAAAGGTACAGTTGTCAAAGCTCCAAATATTAAAATGGATGCCAAAGATTTTGGAATAGGAGCGCAAATACTCCACGATTTAAATATACATAAACTAGGACTTATTTCTAATAGTGAACAAACAAAACGAGTTGGTATTATTGGATATGGGCTTGAAATTATTAAATATATCCAGTACTAAGAAGTAATACTACTAATGATCGAAGCCATGACTTTAGCTCTTTTTACAACCTCGGATTCTTTCCAAGACAATTTAATTAGACAAGATATATTACGCCCTATAAAGTGATCAGATTTCTCAAACGATTTTTTCTTCAAGTAAGAAAGCCCATTTTTTAATTCTTTGCTTAATGGAATTAATGAATTCTGACTCTTTAAATGACCCCAATTTCGAATATAATGCCAATTATTGTCGTAATAATGGAAACAGACATCAATACCATTTGATTTAAAAGCACTATTTACCTTCCGAGCGGTATCTAAATCGTCTAAGAAAAAGTTTAGAAACGCATAACTTTCTTCGCCTCCTTTGGGAACTGTTCTAAACGTTAAACCATTTAAATTTTCTAACTCATTTCTTATAATTGTATAATGTTTTTTTTGGATATTAATAAAATCATCCAAACGACGAAATTGAGCTAAACCAACAGCTGCATTGAGCTCAGATATTCGGAAGTTATATCCTAAATACGGATGTGTATCTGCTCCCCTATCTATTCCAAGATGATCATGCCCATGATCACTATAAAGATCAGCATTAGTATATAAATCATTATTATTGGTGATCACAACACCACCTTCTCCACAAGTTACTGTTTTTACAAAATCAAATGAAAAACAACCAAGATCTCCTAATGTCCCTAATGCTTTTCCATTGTAAGACCCTCCTATTGCTTGACAAGCATCCTCTATTAAAATCAAATTATGAGATCTACAAATTTTTATTAAAGCGTCCAAATTAGCCATACTACCACACATGTGCACAGGCATTATAGCTTTAGTTTTT
>JABHBC010000013.1 GCA_018674025.1 Flavobacteriaceae bacterium | reverse complement strand
CTAATCTATTGGCTTGACTTAACATTTTTTCAGATGTTACTATCAAATAATCAACAGCTTCAACAACATTATTATTATTATTATTATTATTATTATTAGATAGAAATATGTTGTTTTTTAAATTTTGATTAGCTAATTCTTCTGAACTGTTTGGCACTGGAGATAATAAATCAGATCTTGAAAAAGCAATATATTTAGAAACAAAGCCAAGATTAGACTTTATATCAAAGTTGATATCTGAATTTGGGTTTTCTTTAAAAGTAATATTTGAAATATCACTAATGTTCCATACCTCGTCTAAAGAATTTGAATTTGAAATAACATATTTTCCTACACCATTTAAATTTTCAACATCATTATTGTAAAAAATTAACTGTGAACCATTAAAGGCCAAACTACAAGTGGCTTCAATTGAGATATAATCTAGATAAGCATATGAGCTTGGATTACCATTGTTATTATAATCTAGCGTTACGTTAATTAACGAACTAGAAACCAATATTTGATTGTTGAAATAATCTTCACTGGCCAAAATTGGATCATTAATAGATTGATAATTAAAATTATCTATATCCAAGTTATTTACTTTTAGACTCATTGAAGTAGGAATTTCAGAAACTGCAGCTGTATAGACCTTTAAATCAATAGGCTTAGACGTTATTAAATTTTCAAATTCAAATTCAAAATTTTTAATTGATTCAAAATCAAATCTTTCACCAAACCACCTTCTACCAATTTTAGCTATATTATAATTATCAACTTCATGAAATTTATAATTTTGATATTCATCAATTATAACATTTTCATCAATAACAGGTTCTTCTAAACTAACTACCCTTCTACCAAATCCTGCACTTACATTTAACAAATAAAAAGTTTTGTCAGTGAAAGAGTTTAAATTAGTATTACTTTCTTCACTAAAGGTATCTTGACCATTGGCATAAAAAATAATATAATCTTCATTATTAAAAACACCATCTTCCTCACCAATAAATTTTATAGCATTTTCAATAGGATCAAATGGAAACTCTGAAGAATTAGATAAGGGCAACATACCTCCCCCATTTCCAAATATCTTTATAGTTCTTGGATCAATATTATTAGTATTTACACCCATGCTATTTAAAAAATTTTTGCTAAGCTTATAAACACCAGACTTTCCAACTTCGAATTTATACCAAGAACCTTGACTAAGAACAGAGCTTGATACAGTAGATATTTTTTGATTACCATTGGCTGTAAGTTTTTTATATTTAACAGACAAGGACAAAACTTTTTTCAAAACGTTATTTTGTTTAAAAAAAGGATTTAACTCTAAATACAAAGTTCTACTGTTTTTTGATAGACTATTATTTAATTTAAAATCAATTTTGGTAGGCACAGAGTTAATATCCAAATTACCTGCCTCATTTGCATTTACAGTTACGTAATTAATTTTTTCAATACTAACTAAATCAGGATCAATAAGAAAATCTTCTTTCCATTGGGCAGTTAGAACAACTCCAATGCCTGGTTCAAAATTATGAGTATAATTATCAAAGTATGGGACATTAAAAGAGTTTAAACCACTTAAATAAGTTTTATCATCAACCCAATTTATATTAATTACCTTTTCCTGTGAGGTAACTGCAAAGAAGTTAGTTAAAAATAAAAAAACAACTAAGTGATTAATTTTCATATATAAAAAACGACTAAAACTTAAGAATATTACTATTTAAATTAATATTCAAAATTACAATAATAAAAAATTAATAATATCGTTTTAAGGTTAATAATCTTCTTTTTTTATAAATATTAATGATTGTAATTTAAGGTTAAATTCATATATTGCATCACCTAAGATTTTTAAGATTAAAGATTTTTAAAAAAATTATAATATTAAAATATGAATATGTATAAATTATTTGTAGTACTTATTTCACTTACTTTTTTTGGTTGTAATAACTCTAAAACTTCTAAGAATATTTCCAACGCAACTGGGTGGACTATAAATTCAAGAGATGGTGGTTTTCAATATAACACTAATTACAAGGGCCAAGAAGCAGGTCCTGGGTTAGTCTTTATTGAAGGTGGTACTTACACTAAAGGAAAAGTTCAAGATGATGTAATGCATGATTGGAATAACACTCCAAATCAGCAACACGTAATGTCATTCTATATGGATGCCACGGAAGTTACAAATATGATGTACTTAGAATACCTAGATTGGATTAAAACTAATTTCCCTCCATCAAACAGCAATTATACAGATATTTACAACGGAGCTCTTCCCGATACTTTAGTTTGGAGAAACAGATTAGGAAACACTGAAGATCTTGTAGAAAACTACTTAAGAAATCCTGCCTATGGACAATACCCTGTTGTTGGAGTAAGTTGGATTCAAGCAAACGAATTTGCTAAATGGAGATCTGATAGATACAATGAAAAAATATTGATGGATGAAGGATATTTAGCGACCAACCGTGAGTTAAACGGAAATCGAAGAAATAATGATGAAGACGTTGAAGTTAAAGAAAAAGCTACAGGCATTCAATCTAATTTTAGTATTGAAACTTATGTTTTAAATCCAAATTCAACTTATGGCGACAGAAATGAAGACCGATTGAATGGTAGAATTAATCAAAGAAATTCTAAAGACACTACCAACATAGAGTTTAAATCAGCCTCAAGAGAAACTGGTTTAATAACTCCAAAATACAGATTACCTAGTGAATCAGAGTGGGAGTATGCTGCACTTGCATTACAAGAAAACAGAGACTTTAACATGTATAGAGGTAGAAAAAAATATCCTTGGAGCGGACAGTATACTAGGTCTGGTGAAAGACAAATATTAGGAGATCAACTTGCTAATTTTAAAAACAGTGATGGTGATTACGGCGGTATTGCTGGTTGGTCTGATGACGGTGCTGATATTACTAATGCTGTAAAATCTTATGCACCAAATGATTTTGGACTATACGATATGGCTGGAAATGTAGCTGAATGGGTTGCAGATGTTTATAGACCTATAGTTGATGATGAATTTAATGATTTTAATTACTACAGAGGAAACG
>JABHBC010000134.1 GCA_018674025.1 Flavobacteriaceae bacterium | reverse complement strand
ATCCCAAACAATTGTCGAAAATGATGGCATGCGAGACGGTCCTGAATATATGGGAGCTACATTGTACTATCCCATTGATGTAGAAGGACCTTTTTCAAGTTTAATTCTTGTTCCTGGGTTTGTAAGCCCTGAATTTGCTGTATCTACATGGGGTCCTTATTTAGCCTCTCATGGAATCATTGTTATGACTATAGGGACAAATACTCCAACAGATTTCCCGGAGGATAGAGCCAATGCACTTTTAGATGCAGTTCAGACATTGCATGAAGAAAATACTAGAAATGATTCTCCTGTTTATCAAAAAATAGATGTAAGTAAAATTTCAGTTGGAGGCCACTCAATGGGTGGGGGTGGAGCTCAAATTGCGGCTACTATAGACAATAGTTTAAAATCTGTAATTAGTCTTAATCCTTGGATTCAACAATCAGTTGTTGATTATGATTATTTAAATCATCCAGTTCCTTTATTAGTTATTAGTGGTCAAGATGATACAGTTTCAATTGTAGATAATCATGCTAATATTCATTATGATTATACGCCTAATACAACCCCAAAGGCAATTTATGAAATTGAAAATGGGAATCATTCAACTGGAAGATTTCCTTCTACAGCTAATAATTACGTGGGAAAAATTGTTTTATCATGGTTAAATTATTTTGCTGATGATAATGATTGTTATTTTCCACTTCTTTTAGAGTATCCTGAACAAGCATCTATTTATCAAAATAATTTAGAGACTTTTAGTTTTAATGATAATCAATATTCTTTAATCAATTTTTATCCTAATCCTGTTGTAGATTTTATAACTTTAAAAAGTGATTTTAATAATAATCAAAAATATATAATTTTAAATAATTTAGGTCAAATAGTCTTAGATGGAGAAATTAGAAATAATCTTGAAATTATTAATTTAAGTCACTTATCATCTGGTATATATGTGTTAAAAGTTAAAAATAACACAATTAAAATTATTAAAAATAGTTCCTATGAATAGATTTATTTTATTAACTCTTTTTCCTTTATTTATGTTTACTCAAACTTATGAAACTCAAAAATATAATTTAATTGATAAATCTAACGATTTTGAAATAAGACACTATCCTAAGTCATTAAAAGCTAGAGTTGTTTCAACCTCAAACTCGAATAATAATTTCAGGAAACTGTTTAGTTACATAAGCGGAAATAATAAAACTAATGAAAAAATAGCGATGACTACTCCAGTTTATATGAACAATGACTCCAATGGTAGTTCAATGGACTTTGTAATGCCTAGAGAATTTGATATAAATAACATACATAAACCAAATGACAAAGATGTAATGATTATTGAGTCCAAAGCTGGTTATTTTGCTTCCTTAAAATATGGTGGATATTCTAATTCATTTAAAGTTGAATCCAATACCAATAAGCTATATAAAATTTTAAAAGAAAAAAATATAGATGTTATAGGAAAGCCATCTTATGTTTCTTACAATAGCCCATTTAAATTCTTCAGCAGAAGAAATGAAATTATTATTGAAATAAATTACTCAGAAGATATTAAATCTATTGACTAGATTTCATTTTTATAACTATAGCTCCTCCACGACCTTGACCTCCATATTTATTGGCTGCAATCATTGATTTTAAAATTACAATACTTTTAATATTCTGTGGATTAATAAAACTTGGATAATCAGTGTAAATTTGTCCATCAATATCAAAAATAGCATAAGCTGGATTATTCATTGACATAGTACCACCTCTTATTACAAACCTTGGATTGGAGTTCGCCATATTAGATCCTTCGACTTTAATCCCTGGAAATTTACCAATAATAACGTCCGCCAAGGAAGTTGCACCAGGAGAAATCCCATATCCAGAACTTTTTATTCTATCTGTTGAACTATCTGTTGAAGATTTACATCCAAAAGATAAAATTAGAATTGAAATTAGTAGTAACTTTTTCATAATTATTTTTTTACGATTTTAATTGATTCAGTAATGTTGTAAACTAAGTCTTTAATTTTAATTATATAAATTCCTTTGGTTAGCTTTTCTAAGTTAATATTTTTTGAATTACTTTCTAATACTTTCTTGCCAGTGATATCGTATATAGTCGAATTAATATCATTTGTACTTTTTATGTTTAGAACATCATCAACCGGATTTGGATATATTTTAAAGTTAGATTCGTTGGACATTTCATCTTGACTCAATGAAAAGTCACTCCATTTCCATATTCCTCCAGCAAGATCTCCGTTAAAAGAACCAGCCCATCCGGTAGTTGAATTTAAGAACTCAACTCCAAGAAAAGTTTCATTATCTATAGGATTCCAAGTAATACCACCATCAAAACTTTGAGAAGATCCTGAAGTAGAGGTAGAGAAGATAGTCTCTGTGCCTTCTACATAACTAATTCCAATACTGTTAACTGGCCCATTTGGATCAATTTGAGTCCAATTTTCACCAGAGTCATAAGTTCTGTATACATTTGTTTCACTTACAATTATTCCATTATTAGCATCACTAAACGAAATTGCATCACCACTAAAATCGTTTACAGGACACTGATATGCTTGCCAAGTATTTCCTCTATCTGTTGAATGATATAATGTAGTTGAATTTGTTGTATACCAAACATTATCTCCAACAACTTCAATTTGACCTACATAGCCATATTCTCCTCCACCTGGATTAGGTATGTTTTCACCTGGAACAGCTTCCCAGTTATTACCACCGTCTGAAGTAACATAAAGTTCGTATTCACCACCAATTGGATCGCCTTGAGCGAACCCATAATTTTCATCCCAAAAATAAACTACGTTCGTAAAAGAGCCACTGGAATTATAAGATGCTGTATTTTGTCTAGTCCAGCTACTACCTCCGTTTGTAGTTTTCCAAATACCGCCTGTTTGACCAGCAGCTGTTGGGTAACCAACTACCCATGCTGTTGTCGAGCTAATAGCACTAATCATAGCAATTCCAAGGTTAGTGTCTCCTAAATTTATATTTCCACTAGTCCACGACGATCCGCCATTGCTTGTTCTTGAGTAAACTTGGTAGTTTGCACCATTTCCACTACCATCATAACCACTAGCCCAAACCACATTTTCGTCAACAATTGAAATGTTTCTAACTCCTGTACTAGCATTAGGAAATGAAGTGTTTTGGCTAATCCAAACACCAGAGGGTTCTTCAGAAACTACAATATGTGATTCCTTAAATAAAGATTGTGTACTTTGCGAATTTGTTACTTCCAATGTTACATCGTATGATCCCTGTGTTGAGTAAAAAATATCTGGAGGGTTTTGACCAGAAAATGATGAAGGGTTACCTCCTTCAAAAGTCCATTCCCAATTAGTTATATCATTACCTCCACCAATTGAATTATCAGTAAATGTGACAAAACCTCCTTCATAAATATTTAATTCAGAGGTATTAAACCATGGAATGGGATCTCCGCTTAAGGAAGATTGAACACATTCTAGAGCTGCATCTGCATCAATTCTATTTCCAATATTTTGATCAATTTCCACACCAGTTGATTGTAAACAATTCAACACCTCGTCGTGTGTTAAACTAGGATTAATACTTAACATCTGACCAACTAATCCGGCAGCAAATGGTGCTGCCATAGAAGTTCCACCAAATTTTGCATAAGAATTACCGCTAGAAGTATAAACTGTACTTAATAAACCACCAAAAGTATATCCACCAGGTGACGCTATATCGACCCATGCGAATAATCCTGCATTATAGTTAGAGAAAGATGATTTTAAGTCATTCCCATCAACTGAACCTACTCCAATTACATTTTGATATCCAGCAGGATAAAATATTGTACTAACATTATCATTTCCAGCAGCAGCAATAAAAATTACTTCAGGGTAATTATTAATAAGATTTTGTATTGCTTCAGATTGATTTGCTGAGCCATAGGACATACTTACTACATTAGCACCATTCTCACAGGCCCATTGAATTCCATTGTAGCTATTATATATTGAACCACCATCAGCCGAACTTGGGGTAGCTTTTACTGCTATTATTTCTGCATTTCCGCCTAAAGAAGCAATTCCTGTTCCGTTATTAATATCTGCAGCTGCTAAGCCAGCACAATGTGTTCCATGAGACCAACCTCCATTTTGATTGTAGTATACAGCAGGTGAAGCGTCATTATCATTGTCAGAGACATCTCTTTGTTTGTAAATTGTTAAGTCATCGTGGTTATTTGCAACTCCATTATCAATAATTGCTATTTTAACATTACTACTTCCTAATGTAATGTCCCATGCCTGTTCAGAATTTACAAGTGTATGGTACCATTTGTTATTACCAAAATGTTGAGCGTCATTGGGAATAAAGTCAAGTTTATAAATTGGCTCTTTTTCAGCATATTTAACAATACTTAACTGCTCTAGTTCGGATATTAGTTCATCAATTTTGTCAAAATCTGAAAATTCTATTCTGAATATAGTTTGAAGACTTCTTTTGTTTGTAAAATAACTGGGTCTTTCAAGCTTTAATACATCTATTTCGTTAAATATTATTGCAAGCTCTGGATAATCAGAAATATTTTCATTTTTACTAATTATGTTTTTATCAGTTTGATTGATAATATCAAAGGAAAGAACACTTTCATCTAATTCGAACATTATTGTTCCGTCCAGAAAATCTTGATCATAATTTTGAGAAAAACTATAACTTGTAAATAATAAAAAAAGAATAAAGTAATGTATAAATGATTTCATTTGATTTGAATTTTGGTAATTCAAATTTAAGTAAATCAACACAATTATTTGTTATGAGTTTGAATTTAACATAAACTTAACTTCAGTAATCTTATTTACAGTGAAACCATTTGATTTAGTATGTTTATGTTTTTTTTACAGAATTCTTCTTACTGATTAATTACTTTTTTAGTTATGAATAATTTCCATCCTAAAATAGCTTTTTCCATCAATGTAATCTTGGTGAGATCAATTCTTCTTTTGGAGAGACTAGGCAACAGAAGTTTGTTAAGTTTAGCAAGTATTTTAAAGAAAATTAATTTCATTTATTTTTTAAAAATAAATTTAGTGAAGTTGAGATTAATTAAAAAGTATATTTGTAAAAAAATATTTTGCATAAATCATTAACATTATTTTTCATTTCATTTATTTACATAAACAGTTATTCGCAATTGTTTGTTAATGAAATTGATTCAGATACTGATTCAGTTGATCAATTAGAGTTTATTGAAATTAAATCAGAATCCCCCAACTTTTCTTTAGATGGGTATGTCATTGTATTGTTTAATGGTTCTAGTAATGGCTCTGATAGTAGTTATTTGGCTATTGATTTAGATGGTTATCAAACAGATCTTAATGGATTATTTTTAATAGGAAATAATAATGTGTCCCCATCTGCACAGATTATAATACCAAATAATTCTATTCAAAATGGAGCAGATGCTGTAGCTATTTATCAAGCACCTTTAAGTGATTTCCCTAATTCGACTCTTGCGACTACCACTAATTTGGTTGACGCAGTAGTATATGATACGTCGGACAGCGACGATGAAAATTTAATGCAACTACTTGGGGTAAACCTTCAGATAAATGAGAATGATAATGGTAATAAAGACTTTGAGTCTATTCAAAGATCTAATAATGGTTCATATTTTGTTGACACACCCACACCAAGAGAAGTAAATGAAGGAAGTGGTGTTTTTTTAAATGGAATAAATTTCAATTTTGATCAAGATTCTTATATTGAGGGAGAACAGATTCAAATTAACTTCACAACAGAGGTCCCTTTACAAGAACCTATTACCATATTATTTAGTCTTGAATATCAAAACTTTGAATCTTCAGACTATTCAGATGTTAACAGTGTAACTATAGATTCTGGTGCAGATTTAGGATCTGTGTTAATTGACATCGTTGATGATGATATAGATGAGGGCGATGAGGATCTTATGCTTTCTTTAGATTTTGAAAACGAGAATTTTATTTTATTAAATAATAATCAAATAATAAGAGTGAATGACAATGATTATACCATTGCTGACTACGGAACTCCAATAGATCCTACTTATTCAAATGTTAGTAATCTTTTTCCTGAAAATTATTATTCAAATTTAAATGGATTAGCTGGACAGGATTTAATAATTGCTTTACAAGAGATAATCTCTAATACAGATCTAGTTAGAGCACATAGCTATTCTGATGTCAAGGAAATTTTGAAAGAGGCAGATGTTAACCCTGAAAACAGTAATCAAGTTTGGTTAGTTTATACTGAGCAGGCTAGATCTAAAATCGACTTTCAAACAACTTCAAGTAGTGTTGGAAAATGGAATAGAGAGCACACATTTCCAAGATCCAGAGGTGGTTTTAATAATATTTCTGCAGATTCATATGCTGATGGAATTGATCAATATTGGCAAACTAATATTGACTCATTAAGACATGCAAATTCAGATGCTCATGGAATAAGAGCTTCTGATGGACCTGAAAATAGTTCTCGCGGCAATAAACATTATGGCGATTATAATGGTCCAACTGGGAATTTAAATAGTTTTAAAGGAGATGTGGCTAGAAGCGTTTTATTTCTGTCTCTAAGATACAACGGCTTAGACATAGTTGACGGGTTTCCTGACACAGTAGGTCAACTAGGTGACCTTCAAACTATTTTATCATGGAATGATTTAGACCCTGTTGATGATTTTGAAAAAAACAGAAATAATGTGATTTATAATTGGCAAAACAATAGAAATCCACTTATAGACCTTCCTGAAATAGTAAATTATATTTGGGGAGAAAATTATGGAGATATTTGGTTTGATAATTTAAATGTTTCTACAAGTCAAGATGCTTTTGAATTTTACCCTAATCCAACTAATGGGGAAATATATTTTAATTCATATTTAGATAAAGTTGAAGTATATTCTCTAAATGGACAGAAGTTATTAAACTTCAAAAATGTGGATATGTTAGAAATCAATTTGGAAAAAGGCTTATATTTGGTTTGTTTGTACAAAGAAGGTAAGTCTTCAATTCATAAGATAATTATCAATTAATAGATATTATGACTTTATTTTGGATGTTTTTAGGATTTCTTTTATTAGTACTAGGAGGTGAGTTTATTGTTAGAGCATCTATTGCCATTTCTTTAAAATTTAATATTTCTAAAGTTGTAATTGGGATGACTGTAGTCGCATTTGCAACTTCTCTACCTGAACTTTTAGTTAGCCTTAAGGCAGCTGTAAATGGTTCCTCTTCGATTGCCATTAATAATGTGATCGGATCAAATATTGCCAATATTGGTATGGTTTTAGGTCTGACAGCTATAATAGGTAATATTCCAGTTGTGAAATCCTTTTACAGATTAGACTGGCCGGTTATGATGTTTTTTTCTTTATTGTTATACTTTTTTCTGTATAACGATAATCTTCTTAGTAGTTTTGAAGGCTTAATATTATTTACTTCTCTAATTATATTTTTATTTTTTGTTATTAGATATAATGCTAAAGATTTATCTGAAGCTGATGCTATCGACGAGAATTTAAATAAAACCTCTGGAATTAAGATACTAATTTGGACAATTTTCGCATCTTTTTCTCTTTATTATGGTGCAGAATGGTTAGTTGCAAGTGCCATTGATTTAGCTAAGTCAATTGGGGTTAGTGAAGCTGTAATATCGGTTTCTGTAATTGCTATTGGAACTAGTATTCCTGAGCTTGCTACATCGGTCATAGCTATTGCAAAAAATGAAAAAGGTATTTCAATTGGAAATTTAATTGGATCTAATATTTTCAATATTGGCTCTGTTTTGGGACTAACTACAATAATTAAGCCTATTTTAATTACTGACTCTAATATTTTAGAGAGAGATATTATTTGGATGTTAGTTTTTGCATCTTTAATATTGATTTTATCTATTTTTCCTAAAAAAAATAACATAACTAAAATTAAAGGATTTTTATTAGTAGTTCTTTACTCTATATTTATTCTAACTACTTATATAACATAAAAAAAACCATACATTTCTGTATGGTTTTTTTTAAAATGAGATTTAATTATTCAGCAGATTTGACTGTTTTTATAATTCTACCTGCTATTTTATAAGGATCGCCATTTGAAGCTGGCCTTCTATCTTCAAGCCATCCTTTCCAGCCTTTTTCAACTGTAATTATAGGTATTCTTATAGATGCACCACGATCTGAAACTCCATAACTAAAATCATTAATTGATGCAGTTTCGTGAAGTCCAGTTAGTCTTTGATCGTTGTCAAATCCATAAACATCGATATGTTCTTTAACTACAGGTCTAAAGGCTTCACAAACTTTTTCGTATGTTTCTTTAGATCCACAGGTTCTAAGTAAAGTATTTGAAAAGTTAGCATGCATACCACTACCATTCCAATCACCTTTAATTGGCTTTGGGTGATATTCAATGTACCATCCATATCCTTCAGTAAGACGGTCTAATAAATACCTGGCAATCCACATTTCATCTCCAGCTAATTTTGCACCTTTTGCAAATAATTGAAATTCCCATTGACCACTAGCAACTTCTTGATTAATTCCTTCAAAGTTTAAACCTGCAGCTATACACAGATCAGCATGTTCTTCTACAAAATCACGTCCATGAGTGTTTCTGCCTCCTACTGAGCAATAATACATTCCTTGAGGTCCTGGATATCCCCCTACAGGAAAGCCAAGAGGTAGCTGGGTAGCAGTATCCATGATGAAATACTCTTGTTCAAAACCAAACCAAAAATCATTATCATCATCATCAATAGTAGCTCTACCGTTGGATTCGTGAGGTGTTCCATCAGCATTTAAAACTTCTGTCATAACTAAAAAACCATTATCTCTGGCTGGATCTGGATAAATCGCTACTGGTTTTAATAGGCAATCAGAAGAACCACCTTCAGCTTGTTTTGTTGAAGATCCATCGAAAGACCATACAGGGCAGTCAACTAATTTTCCACTAAAGCCTTCAATAACTTTAGTTTTACTACGCATATTTTGTGTTGGCTTGTAGCCATCGAGCCATATGTACTCTAATTTTGATTTACTCATTACTTTTTAGATAAAAAATTAAACATAACTTAACAAACAATTAATTTAAGTGTATTATTCATAATAAATTTAAAATTTAAATGAATAATAATTATAGATTTTTAATTATAATTGATAAAATCACTATCAAGAAAGCAAAACTAACTTATTTGTTTCTATTTTTTCAAATTTGTTAATAAACTCTTTATATTTTTAATAAATAATTTAAATTAATCATTAATTACTTTTTATTATTACAAACTACAATAGTTTAATATTTTTGTATTATAAATCTTTAATAAATGATTGATAAGAAATCAAATAATCGATATGATTTACGAGGTGTTTCAGCTTCCAAAGAAGATGTACACGCGGCTATTAAAAATATTGACAAAGGATTATTTCCAAAGGCTTTTTGTAAAGTAGTCCCAGATTATTTATCCAATGATGATGAATATTGCATTGTTATGCATGCTGACGGAGCCGGTACTAAAAGTTCCTTAGCTTACATGTATTGGAAGGAAACAGGAGATTTATCAGTTTGGAAAGGGATTGCTCAAGATGCATTGGTTATGAATATTGATGACTTAATTTGTGTTGGTGCAACAAATAATATTATGCTTTCTTCAACAATTGGTAGAAATAAGAACTTAATTCCTGGCGAAGTAATCTCTACTATAATTAATGGTACCGAGGAAATAATTAAAGACTTAAAACAGTATGGTATAGGTATATATTCTACAGGTGGAGAAACTGCTGATGTTGGCGATTTAGTTAGAACAATAATAGTCGATTCTACTGTAACTGCGAGAATAAAAAGATCAGATATTATTGATAATTCTAATATTGATGATGGAAATGTAATCATAGGTCTTTCGTCTTCTGGTCAATCGACATATGAAAATGAGTACAATGGTGGAATGGGAAGTAATGGATTAACTTCAGCTAGACACGATGTGTTTGATAAATATTTAGCTAAAAAATATCCAGAGAGTTTTGATGAATCTATTCCAAGTGAATTAATTTATTCAGGAAAAATCAAACTAAATCAAAAAATTGAAGGCTCTCCTTTGGATGCTGGAAAATTAGTTTTATCACCTACAAGAACATATGCTCCTGTGATTAAAGAAATTCTTTCAAAAGTTGATAAATCCAGCATTAAAGGAATGGTTCATTGTAGTGGAGGAGCCCAAACAAAAATACTTCATTTTTTAAACGATAACTTACATGTAATTAAAAATAATATGTTTGAAATTCCAGTTTTATTTGAGCTCATACAAAAGCAATCTAATACTTCATGGCATGAAATGTATAAAGTTTTTAACTGCGGTCACAGAATGGAATTATATGTTCACCCAACAGTTGCAGATAAAATTATAGCTATTTCTAACAGCTTCAATATTGAAGCGAAAATAATTGGTAGAGTAGAAAAATCATCAGAAAAAAAATTAACCATTACTTCAAAATATGGAGAATTTTTATATAAATAAGGACTAGTTTTATCATTTAATAAAATTATTAATTGTTGTATTTTTACATTTCAAATTAAAGGATGTTACAAAAAATAAATATAGTAAATCAGAGATTTGATGAGTTGAATGACCTTATAATTCAACCTGATATTATTTCTGATCAAAAAAAATATGTTCAATTAACTAAAGAATATAAAGACATAAAGACCATTGTTGATATTGGAGAAGTTTATAAGTCTCTTTTAGATAATATTTCAGAAGCAGAAGAAATAATATCTACTGAAAAAGATCCAGAAATGATTGAAATGGCTAAGCTTCAATTAGATGAAGCTAAAAAAGAAATACCTAAAATTGAAGAAGAAATCAAGGTGTTGTTAATTCCAAAAGATCCAGATGATTCTAAAAATGTTGTTGTTGAATTAAGAGCTGGGGCTGGAGGTGATGAAGCGAGTATTTTTGCAGGAGATCTTTATAGAATGTACACAAAGTATTGCGAAGGCAAGGGCTGGACAATTAATTTAGTTGATTATAACGAAGGTACATCTGGAGGTTACAAAGAAATTATATTTGAGGTTTCTGGAGCTGAAGTATATGGAACATTAAAGTTTGAAGCTGGTGTTCATAGAGTTCAACGAGTCCCTCAAACGGAAACTCAAGGAAGAGTACATACAAGCGCTGCTTCAGTTATTGTTTTGCCAGAAGCTGAAGAGTTTGATGTTGAATTAAATATGCAAGACGTTAGAATTGAAAGAACAACCTCAACAGGACCCGGAGGTCAGTCTGTCAATACAACTTATTCAGCTATAAAGCTACACCATGAACCTACTGGAATGATAGTAAGTTGTCAGGATCAAAAATCATCTCACAAGAATTTAGAAAAAGCTTTAAAGGTTCTAAGATCTAGATTGTATGAAATTGAATTAGCAAAAAAGCAAGCAGCAGATTCTGAAAAGCGAAAAAGTATGGTTTCAACTGGTGACAGAAGTGCTAAAATTAGAACATACAACTATGCGCAAGGAAGAGTTACCGACCACAGAATTGGTTTAACTTTATATGATCTTTCCAACATAATTAATGGAGATATTCAAAAAATTGTTGACGAATTAATGTTAGCTGAGAATACGGAAATATTAAAAGCTAGTAATGAAAATATTTAGATGAAAAAAGAGGATTTAATAAGTCAAATAAAAAGAAAAAAATCTTTTTTATGTATTGGTCTTGATACTGATATAAATAAAATACCTAAATTTTTATTAGATACAGATGATCCTATTTTTGAATTTAACAAAAAAATTATTGATGCAACCAATTCTTATTGCGTTGCTTACAAACCAAATATAGCATTTTATGAATCTTTGGGTTTAAATGGCTGGAAAGCTCTTGAAAAAACAATTAATTACATAAACTCCTATTACCCAGAGATATTTACAATTGCTGATGCTAAAAGAGGAGATATTGGTAATACAAGTTCCATGTAT
>JABHBC010000133.1 GCA_018674025.1 Flavobacteriaceae bacterium | reverse complement strand
ACTCCTTCCTCTAATTGGTCTGCATAACTAATTAGTCTCTCAGGATCATCATTATAAAGTTTAGAAATTTGTTCAAGTGCATTAATCCATTGATCTTTTGTGAAGTATGTGCCTCCCCAAATTGGTCTTCCGTCTGGAAGTGTTACTACATTCAATGGCCACCCACCACTGCCTGTCATTAGCTGTACTGCATTCATATAAACATTATCAACATCTGGTCTTTCCTCACGGTCAACCTTAATTGAAATATATTTTTCATTCATTAATTTTGCAGCTATAGTATCTTCAAAACTCTCTCTCTCCATTACATGGCACCAATGGCATGATGAATACCCAACACTAATAATAACTAGTTTATTTTCTTTTTTTGCAAGGTCCAAATATTTTGAATCCCAAGGATTCCAATCAACAGGATTGTATGCATGTTGAAGTAAATACGGACTTGTTTCATTAATTAAATTGTTGCTCATTTCTTTAGATTCTTTGTTTTCACAAGCGGTTACAATTAATAAAAGAGATATGAAGTAAAATAATTTTATTTTCATTTTATTTAAAAGTACAAAACTTAATTCAAGTTATTGGTTTAACCATTTATTGCTTCTACACATTCAACTTTACCCGCTAACATTTCTTTTAACATGTTTTCAATTCCATTTTTTAATGTAAATGTAGAAGAGGGACACCCACTACATGCTCCTTGAAGAATTACAGAAACTTTTTTACTATCTGCATCATAAGATTTAAATTGAATATTCCCACCGTCGGCGGCAACCGCTGGTTTAACATATTCTTCCAAAATATTTATAATTTCTTTAGAAATATCATCTAGCTTGTCGAATTCTTTTGTTTTTTGTTCTTCAGAATGTTTAATAATATCATTAGAGTCTAACTCTACAACAGGTTTGCCGTCTTCAATATGAGAACGAATAAATTCTCTTAGCTCCATTGTTATTTCATCCCATACAGCAATTTCATATTTGGTAATTGAGATATAGTTTTTTTCAATAAAAACACTTTTTACATAGGCAAAATTAAATAATCCTCTTGCTAAAGGGCTTTTAGAAGTTTGATCAATAGATGTGAATTCAAATAGTGAATTTACTAGATTTTTATTTGAAACAAACTTCATTGCAGAAGGGTTAGGAGTGCTCTCTGCGTAAACAGTTACAGCAGTCTTTTTAATCTTTTCATTTTCATTTATTACTACATTTCCTTCATTTAAATAACTTTCTATTTGATCTGCAACTTCTTGCTGTACATCATTCCATTCAACAATATTAAACCTCTCAATAGCGATGAAATTTGATGATATATATATTTTTTTTACAAACGGAAGATAAAATAGTTGTTGAGCTAAGGGAGAGTTTGAAGCGTCATCAATATTATTATACTCATAATTCTGATGATTAGTCAAGAAAAAATTTGTTTCAAATTTTACTATTAACTTATTGCTTGTCTCATTGATAGAAACCTTATATTTTTTCATTATTAATTTTTTACAAAAATAATGAATCCTCATTGAAGATAAAAGAATGATGAAACATATAAATCCATTAAAAATTTATATATTTGGACAGATTAATTATTAAATATGGGATTAAAAAAACACTTACTTTTTACTGCTTTTTTTGTATTTAGTTGTCAATTTATAAACTCACAAGAGGGACTTCCTATATATTCTGATTATTTAACCGACAATTATTATCTTCTACACCCCTCAATGGCAGGAGTAGCTAACTGTAATAAACTTAGAATAACTAGTAGAAAACAATGGCTAGATCAAAGTGAGTCTCCCAACCTACAAACTATAAGTTATAACGGACGTATTGGTGATTCTAAATCTGGAGTTGGTGCGATAGTATTCAATGATAAAAATGGCTATCATTCACAAACTGGAGCGTATTTAACATATGCACATCATTTGCTTTTTTCTAGAAATAGATTAGATCTTAATATGTTATCTTTTGGTCTTAGCGCTGGTATGATGCAATATAAGCTAGATGAGTCTTCTTTCTTATTTGACGGCTTTGATCCTCTAGTTTCTGGTATAACACAAAGCTCTACAGACTTTAATTTAGATTTTGGATTCTCATATCACTATTTAGATTTTTATGCGCATGCTACTTTTAAGAATTTCTTAAAAAATGATGGTATAAATTCAAATGAGTTAGGTATTTATTCATATGATAATTCTAGAACTTATCTATTATCTACAGGAAATGTTTTTGGTGGATTTGGAAGCTCTTGGAGCTATGAGCCTTCTATAATGTATGCTTACAAAGAATCTTCCAAGGAATCCTTTGTTGATCTTAATTTTAAAGTATACAGAGAAACTGAATTTGGTAAAGTTTGGGGTGGTTTATCGTACAGAAGAAGTTTTGAGGGAGCTGAATATCTTGCATTAAATGATCAAGTTAAAAGTCAAAAGCTTCAATATATAACTCCACTTGTTGGTGTAGATTTTGAGAATTTTGTGTTTGCTTACACTTACTCATATCAGTCAAATTCTATCGTATTTGATAACGGAGGATATCATCAAATTACTCTTGGAATCAATCTAGGCTGTAAAAAGCAAAAGTATGATTGTAACTGCCCGGGTATAAATTAAATTGTAATCTTATCAATTTTATTACCTCTACCTATAAACTTATTGATTACATGATCATTGCCAGTACATAAAAATATGTCTCTAGCCTTTAAAGCATTTGAGCAAATATTATAATCTTTTAACAAATATTCGACTCTTTTAGTTACAGCTTGAGTGGAGTCCAATATTTTTACTCCACTGGGAAGAATTTTTTTTAAGATACATATTAAATAATAATAATGTGTACAGCCAAGAACTAAATGATCTATATTTTTTTCTAACATGGGCTCAATGTATTCTTTTAATTTAGGAGTTAATAGTTCTTCATTTATTCCATTTTCTTCGATAATTCTAACTAGATCGAATCCAATTTGTTCATGAATATTAACCCCCATAGAAAACCTATCACTAGTCTTTAGAAATAAATTGCTGGATAAAGTTTTTTCTGTAGCTAAAACCCCAATATTATTACTTTTCGTTTCCAGCATAGCTGGTTTAATCGCGGGTTCAATCCCAACAATTGGAATATTAAACTTTTTTCTCAGAACTTCTATGGCATTTGTTGTTGCAGTATTACAAGCTACCACGATTAGTTTACAGCCTAAATCAACTAACTTTTGAGTATTTTTAATACTTAGCTGTATGATTTCACTTTCAGTTTTTTTTCCATAAGGAGCATTTAAATTGTCAGCAATATAAATTGTACTCTCATTTGGTATGGATTTTTTTATTTCATTATAAATAGAAAGACCTCCAATACCAGAGTCAAATAAGCCTATAGGAAAATTATTAGCCATATTGTAAAAATAAAAAAGCTATCTAATTCAGATAGCTTTTTTTAAAATTATTATTTGATGATGTAATATTAGAATCCTAATTCACTTTTTACATCAGTCATTAAATCTTTACCATTTGCTAAGATTACTCCTTGACCTTGAGTAGAATCTAATACGTAGTCAAATCCTTGAGTATTTGCAACTTTAATAATAGCAGCTTGTGCTTTTTCTGAAATAGGTTTTAATAAATCAAATTCTTTCTTTTGCAAATCAGATTGAGCTTGTTGTTGATATTGTCTTATACTTTGTTCCATTCCTTGAACCTCTTGTAATCTTTTTTGGTTCTCTTCATCTGTTTGATTTGGAGCCTCAGTATCGTATTGTTTGACTTTACTTTGAAGTTCAGCAGCCATTGTTTGAATATCAGTTTCGTAAGTT
>JABHBC010000132.1 GCA_018674025.1 Flavobacteriaceae bacterium | reverse complement strand
TTTAATGGAGTTAAATATCTGATTTCTCCATCTTTTTTTCCTTTTGCTTGTTCTTGTATAGATGCCATAGCTTATAGTGTTTTAATATTATCACGCTTTCTTCTTCTCTCTGCCCAAGCAATTGCATGCTTGTCTAGAGCTACAGTAAGATAACGCATTACACGCTCTTCTCTTCTGAAAGCTACTTCTAATTCGTTGATAGCCTCACCTGTTACGGTGAATTCTAGCAAGTGATAAAAACCACTTTTTTTGTTTTGAATGGCATAAGCTAATTTTTTTAGCCCCCAATTCTCTTTTGATATCATCTTAGCACCTTTAGAAATAAGAATATCTTCAAATTTCTTTACTGTTTCCTTTATCTGTTCTTCAGATAAAACGGGATTTAAGATGAAAACAGTTTCGTAATGATTCATTTTAAAATCTATTATTGATTAATATTAACTCCTAGCGTTATGCTAAGAGTGTGCAAAAATACTATATATTTTACAAATAACAAACGCCTTATTCAACAAATAATGATTCCAGCAAAAAATAGATAAAGAGCATTTTTTTACGATAAAAATTAAATAAAGTTGCATTTCATCGACAAAAGACTTATTTTTGATGACATAAACCCCCCATAAGATGGAAAAAACGATACTTAACTGTGCCGTTGTAGATGATTCTACATTACAGAGACTTTCTATAGTTAAATTGATAGAAAACCACCAGTCTTTGAATTTGGTTGCACAGTACAATAATGCTATTGAGGCAAAAGAAGGTATTGCAACCTCTAATATAGATTTGATATTCCTAGACATCGAAATGCCAATTCTTTCTGGCTTTGATTTATTAGATGATTTAACAGCGAAGCCACAGATAATTTTTGTTACGGGAAAAACCAAATATGCCTTCAAAGCTTTTGATTATGATGCCATTGATTATCTGCGCAAGCCAATTTCAAAAGAACGTTTTTTAAATGCCGTACATAAAGCCGTTACAAATTATAAACTTAAAAACGAAGAGGGTTTTGATGAAGAAGATTTCATTTTTGTAAAAAGTAATCTAAAAAAACGTAAAGTATTTTTAAATGAATTGCGATACATCGAGGCGCTTGGAGATTACGTAAAAATGGTAACAGAACATGACTCTTTAGTTGTACTTTCAACAATGAAAGCATTTGAGGCGCTGCTGCCTAAGGATCGATTTTTACGAATACACAAATCTTACATAGTAAATTTGGATAAAGTAATACGATATAACAGTAAAGTTATTGAACTAGAAAAAGAAGAACTTCCACTTAGTAGAAATAGAAAAACAGATCTTGTTCAGGCATTGGCTGCCAACAACAAAGACTAGTTATATAGTTAATGCCCAGGTTTTATTTAAAACAAATAAAATCTGGGCATTTTTTTGTTTAAAAAATTAAGTAGTCCTTAATTATATCAGTTAATCACATCAATAATTATCTACATCTATGGTTACTCGTATAGATGAAAATTGCTTGGCGGCATTAAAACTACGCTGCACACTTGCAATGTAATTTTTAGTGTTTTGCAAAGATTTATTTTTAGGGATTTTGACCAATACACCGGTAATATATTGGTTTCTTACTCTTGCTACCGCTGGAGCCTCTGGACCCAACACATTGTCTTGAAGATGTTGTTTAAGAGCCATAGCATACCACTGTGCACCAGATTCTACCTTTTGTAGGCTTCTGTCTTTGAATGTGATTTTTATAGTTCTATAAAAAGGTGGGTATTTAAAATCATATCTCTCTTGGGTTTGAACACGATACATTTCTTGATATCCATTGACACTAACTTGTTGTAAAATAGTATGGTCTGGGTTATAGGTTTGAATAAGAACACGCCCCTGCTCTTTGGTTCGCCCTGCCCTACCAGCAACTTGAAGTAAAAGTTGAAAACTACGCTCATGGGCCCTAAAGTCTGGGAAATTAAGAAGATTGTCTGCATTCATGACTCCTACCAGACCAACATTTCTAAAATCCAAACCTTTTGCTAGCATTTGTGTGCCAATTAATATATCAATTTCAAGATTCTCTAACCTATCAATTAATTTTTTATAGGCATGTTTACCTCTGGTTGTGTCTTGATCCATTCTAGCCACAGTATGGTCTGGAAATAAGGCTACAAGCTCAGTTTCAATTTGTTCTGTACCAAACCCTTTACTATCTAGAGTTTCTAACCCACATGCCATACAACTTAGTTGCATTGGTGTGTTATGGCCGCAGTAATGA